>NZ_JBEXDT010000093.1:0-36585 GCF_040605905.1 Nonomuraea sp. NPDC005501
CGGCCGGGGCGTGCGCGGCAGGTTCGCCATCGTGCCCGGCGGCGAGCGGTGGACGCGCGTGGCCCAGGCCCTGGGCACCGCCGCCTGGGACGCCGGGTTCGCCGTGTCGCGCGAGGGCGAGGCCACGCGCATCACCGTCACCGGCCTGCCGGCCCTGGCCGCCGCCGCGCTCAACGACGGGCCGACCCTCCTCGACACCGCCACCCCGCTGGCCCGGCTCGCCGGGGAGATCGAGGTCGTGGTCGTGCCGGCGGCCTCGAAGTTCCGCGACTTCGACGACTTCGGCGCTCACCTGCTGGCCCGGCCGGGCGAGACCATGCTCGCCGGCGGGCCGCGGGGCGAGCCCGACCATCTGCTGTTCGGCCTGGTCGCGCGGGGCCTCGGCGCGGACACGCGGCAGGTCGTCTACACCGGTTACCCGAGCAGCGAGGACGTGGCCGAGGCCCTGCTCGGCGGCAAGGCGGCGGCCGCCGCCGGCACCCTGGCCGACTGGCGCCACGACATCCGCACGGGCCGCTTCAAGGCGCTGGCGGTCTCCTGCGCGCACCGCGTCGACGGGATCGACGCCCCCAGCCTGCTGGAGAGCGGCGTGCGCGTCGACTTCGCCGCCTGGTGCGCGGCGGTCGGGCCGCACGGCATGTCCGGCGACACGCGCGACGCGGCACTGGAGATGTGCGAGGCCGTCTCCCGCTCGGCCCCGTGGCGCGAGGTCTGCCGCAGGCGCGGCTGGAGCGCCCTGCCGCTCTTCGGCGACGACTTCGCGCTCTGGCTGGGCACGGAGATCGGCCGCACCCGCGGAGTGCTCCGCGATCTCGGGCTCGTCAACACGACCGGCACAACATGCAGCGGTAGTTGCGCCGACGGCCACTAGATGTAGGATCCTGCTCGTCGCTGGTTCGCCCCTCGGGGCGGAGCAAAAGGGAACCCGGTGCGATTCCGGGGCTGCCCCGCAGCGGTGAGCGGGAACGACCGCCGTCACAGAGCACTGGAGCGATCCGGGAAGCGACGGCCAGTAGGACCGAGCGGGTGATCGTACGCGTAGGAACGCGTGATCGGTCACGCGCGCCTGCCCGCGAGCCCGAAGACCTGCCAGCGAGTGCCGGGGGACCACCGGCTGGACCTGTCCAGGGCCTCGAGGGAGGGCCCGGGGGCCGTCGCGGCCGGGGACACCCCGCGCCGCCGTGCTCTCGTGCGCCCTCGCCGGGGCGAGCTCGCGAGGAGAGAGCACGTGACGACCATCGTTGAGGGTGACCGGCGGCTGGCCATCGAGGAGGCGGCCGCGCGGGTGATCGCCGACCCGGCCAACTCCCGGGTCGCCGCCCGGCTGCTGGCCGAGGAGATCGCCGCCGAGGCCGCCGCCTGCGGCGTGCTGTCGTTCTCCGACTCCGTCGCCGCCACCCACGCGGCCGGGCTGGTGCAGGACGAGCTGGCGGCGTTCGTCGCCGCCCACGCCGCCGAGCTGGACGCGCTGGTGCCGGCCGACGCCGACGACCGCTTCGAGTACTTCGGCCTGCGCACGGTCTACGACCGCTACCTGCTGCGCCACCCGGAGACCCGCGCCGTGCTGGAGCGCCCGCAGCACTTCCTGCTGCGCGTGGCCTGCGGTCTGTCCGCCACCGTGGCCGAGGCGGCCGAGCTGTACGCCCTCATGAGCACCCTGTCGTACCTGCCGAGCTCGCCGACGCTGTTCAACTCGGGCGCGCGCCGGCCGCAGCTCTCGTCGTGCTTCCTGCTCGACTCGCCGCGCGACGAGCTGGAGGCCATCTACGACAGGTACGGGCAGGTCGCCCGGCTGTCGAAGTACGCCGGGGGCATCGGCATCGCCTGGACCCGGGTCCGCTCCCGCGGCTCGCTCATCCGGGGCACCAACGGGCACTCCAACGGCATCGTCCCCTGGCTGCGCACGCTGGACTCGTCCGTCGCCGCGGTCAACCAGGGCGGCCGGCGCAAGGGCGCCGCCTGCGTCTACCTGGAGACCTGGCACGCCGACGTCGAGGAGTTCCTGGAGCTGCGCGACAACACCGGCGAGGACGCCCGCCGCACGCACAACCTCAACCTCGCCAACTGGGTGCCGGACGAGTTCATGCGCCGGGTCGAGGCCGACGAGCCGTGGTCGCTGTTCGACCCGAAGGACGTGCCGGACCTGACCGACCTGTACGGCGAGGCGTTCGACCGGGCCTACCGCGCCTACGAGGCGCAGGGCCTGCACGTCAGGCGGATCCCCGCCCGCACCCTGTACGGGCGGATGATGCGCACGCTCGCGCAGACCGGCAACGGCTGGATGACCTTCAAGGACGCGGCCAACCGCACCTCCAACCAGACCGCCCGGCCGGAGAACGTCATCCACCTGTCCAACCTGTGCACCGAGATCCTGGAGGTCACCAGCGACGCCGAGACCGCCGTCTGCAACCTCGGGTCGGTCAACCTGGCCGCGCACCTGCGCGACGGCGCCGACCTGGACTGGGAGCGGCTGCGCGACACCGTGCGGACCGCCGTGCGCTTCCTCGACCGCACCATCGACCTCGGCTTCTACCCGACGCCCGAGGCGGAGGCGGCCAACCGGCGCTGGCGGCCCATCGGGCTCGGCGTGATGGGGCTGGCCGACGTGTTCTTCACGCTGCGCCTGCCGTTCGACTCGCCCGAGGCGCTGGAGCTGTCCACCCGGATCGCCGAGGAGATCGCGCTGGCCGCCTACGACACCTCCGCCGACCTCGCCGCCGAGCGCGGCCGGCACCCCTCGTACGGCGACACCCGCGCGGCCGGGGGAGTGCTGCACCCCGACCACTACGCCGGCGCCGCCGCCTCGCCGCGCTGGGACGCGCTCCGCGAGAAGATCGCCGGGACGGGGCTGCGCAACTCGCTGATGATCGCCATCGCGCCGACGGCGACGATCGCGTCGATCGCCGGCTGCTACGAGTGCATCGAGCCGCAGGTGTCGAACGTCTTCAAGCGCGAGACGCTGTCCGGCGAGTTCCTCCAGGTCAACCGCTACCTGGTGGCCGACCTCCAGGCGCGCGGACTGTGGACGCAGGCGATGCGCGACGCCATCAAGCGGGCCGACGGCTCGGTCCAGGACGTCCCCGGCGTCCCGGACGACCTCCGGAGCCTGTACCGGACCGCCTGGGAGCTGCCGCAGAAGGCCCTCATCGACCTGGCCGCGGCCCGCCAGCCGTACATCGACCAGTCGCAGTCGCTCAACCTCTTCATGGCCAGCCCGACCATCGGCAAGCTCTCGTCGATGTACGCCTACGCCTGGAAGAAGGGCCTGAAGACCACGTACTACCTGCGCTCGCGGCCCGCCACGCGGATCGCGCAGACCACGGTGCCGGCCGCGCCCGTGCCCGGCCTTCCCGCCCCCTCGGAGGACACGAGCGCGGCGATCGCCTGCTCGCTGGAGAACCCCGACGTCTGCGAAGCCTGCCAGTAGGCCCCGCCGCCCCACCCCTCTCACACGGAGACATCACATGCTGCTCGACCCGGGAATGGACCTGACACTGCGCCCCATGCGCTACCCCGACTTCTACGAGCGGTACCGGGCCGCCATCCGCAACACCTGGACGGTCGAGGAGGTCGACCTGCACAACGACCTCGCCGACCTGGCGAAGATGACGCCCCAGGAGCGCCACCTGATCAACCGGCTGGTCGCCTTCTTCGCCACCGGCGACTCGATCGTCGCCAACAACCTCGTGCTCAACCTCTACCAGCACGTCAACGCCCCCGAGGCGCGCCTGTACCTGAGCAGGCAGCTGTTCGAGGAGGCCGTGCACGTGCAGTTCTACCTGACGCTGCTCGACACCTACCTGCCCGACCTCGACGAGCGGGTCAAGGCGTTCGCGGCGATCGAGCACATCCCGTCGATCCGCGACAAGGCGGAGTTCTGCTTCCGGTGGATCGACTCGATCAACGGACTCCAGCGGCTGGAGACGGCCGCCGAGCGCCGGCAGTTCCTGCTCAACCTCATCTGCTTCGCCGCCTGTATCGAGGGGCTGTTCTTCTACGGCGCGTTCGCGTACGTGTACTGGTTCCGGTCCCGGGGGCTGCTCGGCGGCCTGGCCACGGGGACGAACTGGGTGTTCCGCGACGAGTCCATGCACATGGAGTTCGCGTTCAGCGTCGTCGACACCGTCCGGGCCGAGGAGCCCGAGCTGTTCGACGACGAGCTGGGCAAGCAGGTCACCGCGATGCTGGAGGAGGCGGTCACCGCCGAGCTGGCCTTCGCCCGCGATCTGTGCGGCGATGGCATGCCGGGGATGACCGCGGACCAGATGCGCGAGTACCTTGAATACGTCGCGGACCAGCGGCTGGCCCGCCTGGGCCTGCCGACGAGGTACGGCACCGCCAACCCGTTCGCGTTCATGGAGCTCCAGGACGTGCAGGAGCTGGCGAACTTCTTCGAACGCCGGGTCTCTGCTTATCAGGTGGCGGTTGAGGGCAATGTGAGTTTCGACGAGACCTTTTAAGACATTGGGGGCATGACACGTGCAGTCGCCGGCCGAGTGGCCCATCCTGGCCGTCTCCGTCGTAGGCGCGATCCTCCTGGTGGAGGTCACGCGCCGGCTCCTGAAACGGGCCGGGCGCAAGTGGTCGCTCGCCGGGCACCTGGTGGAGCACTGCACCTGGGCGGCGTTCGCGGTGGCCGCGGTGGTGGCGTGCAACCTCGTGTTCGGACCGGGCATGTTCGGCGACAGCCCGCGCGAGCAGCAGCTCGCCGCGACCGTGGAGCGGGGCCTGGGGCTGGTCACGATCGCCTCCGTCACCTGGCTGATCGTCCAGGCCAGCTACGCGCTGACGGACGTGGTGCTCGAACGGCTGGTGCGGGTCGAGGGCGAGCGCAACCGGCGGGCCCGGCGGATCATGACGCAGATCGCGCTGGTCCGCCGGATCGCCGCCGTGACCATCATCGTGGTCGCCCTCGGCGCGATGCTGTTCTCGTTCCCGCAGGTGCGGGCGCTGGGCGCCGGGCTGCTCGCCTCCGCGGGCATCGCCGGCGCGGTGGTCGGCATCGCCGCCCAGCCCACGATCGGCAACGCGCTGGCCGGTCTCCAGCTCGCCTTCAGCGACGCGCTGCGCCTCGACGACGTCGTGGTGGTGGGCGACGAGTGGGGCCGCATCGAGGAGCTGACGCTGACGTACGTGGTGGTCCGGCTCTGGGACGAGCGGCGGCTGGTGCTGCCCGTCTCGTACTTCACGCAGAACATGTTCGAGAACTGGACCCGGCACGGCAGCCGGGTCGTCGCCGTGGTGTTCCTGCGGGTGGACTGGTCGGTCCCGGTCCAGAAGCTGCGTGACGAGCTGTACGCGTTCATCCAGAGCAACCCGCTGTGGGACCAGAAGGACTGGACGCTCCAGGTCACCGACGTCCTGCCGAACGGCCTGGTTGAGTTGCGCGCCCTGATGAGCGCCGCCGACTCGCCCTCCGCCTGGGACCTCAAGTGCGACGTCCGCGAGCACATGGTCACCTACATCAGGGAGAACTTCCCCGAGGCGCTGCCGCGCTTCCGGGTCGAGACGCCCGAGACCCGCGCCGGCGTGCCGTGGACCGCCGAGCTGGGCGCCGAGCTCGCCGGTGATCGGCTCTCCGACTCCGGCGCCCCCGCCCCCAAGCCGGGCACCCAGCAGCGCTGACCTCAGCGGCGCGCGGCCAGGAGCACTCCGGCGCCGCCCACGGCCAGGCCGGCCACCGCGAGCGGGTGCAGCGACTGCCCGGCGACGAGCCACGCCATGACGGCCGTCACCGCGGGGGTGAGGAAGAACATCGTGCTCACCCGGCTCGCCGGCGCGTCCCGCAGCATGGTGTTGAGCAGGAGGAACGCGCCGATCGAGTTTACCAGCACGAGCCAGGCCACCGCGCCGCCGAACGCGCCCCAGTCGCCCACCCGCGGCGTCTCCAGCAGCAGCGCGCCCAGTCCCATCAGCGGCGCCCCGGCCAGGAACTGCACCGCCGTCCCCGTGCGCACGTCCATGTCGGCGGCGAAGCGCTTCTGGTACACCGTGCCCGCGCTCAGCCCCAGCAGCCCGACCGCGCACAGCGCCAACGCGGCGGGGGAGAAGCTCACCCTGTCGGCCACGGCCAGGCCCACCCCGGCGGCGCCGAGCCCGAACCCGGCCCACCGGACGGGGCTCATCCGCTCGCCCAGCGCCCGCCCGGCGAGCAGCGCGACGGCCATGGGGCTCAGCCCCTGCACGAGCGCGATCACCGCCGCCGGGACGCCCAGGCCGAGCGCCGAGTAGAACGCGCCGAACTGCACCACCTGGACCAGCAGCCCGGCCACCACCACGTGCGCGAGGCGCCGCCCGCGCGGCCACGGGGCCCGCACCGCCAGCGCGTACCCGCCCAGCAGCAGCCCGGCCAGCGCGAACCGGGCGAACGTCAGCAGCAGCGGCGGCGCGGCGCCCACCCCGATCAGGCCGGCCACGAACGCGCTGCTCCACATCACCACGAACAGGGACGGCAGGAGGGCCGGCGCCTTCGCCCGGCTCTCCGCCCTCGTTGAATCTGTCCGTGTCGTCTCTGTCCTCGTCACCTGGACGGCCACAGGTCCGCTCCCCACATAACCACTCAGCACGGTTACTTCACTGTGCTCGCCCTTCTCATAACCTGTCAAGGTGGTTATGATGAGGGTGTGGCAGGCTTCACCTTCGTCAGCGGCAACCTCGGCCTCGACCTGGCCGGCACGGTCCAGCACCGGCGGGCGGACCGGCGCGAGATGCTGGAGAGCCCCGCCGACCTGGAGATCTGGGCCGTGGAGGCCGGCATTCTCGACCGGCCCTGCGAGGTCACGCCGGACGGGCTGGCCGCCGCCAGGCAGCTGCGCGAGGCCGTCTACCGCCTGGCTGCCGGCACGGCTCTCCCCGGCGACCGCGAGCTGGTCAACCGGGTCGCCGCCGGGCCTCCCGTCCGGGTCGCGATCGGCGCCGACGGGCGCATCGAGCGCGGCGGCGACCTCGCGGCCGTCCTGTCGACGGTCGCCCGGCAGGCGGTGGAGCTGCTCGGCGGCCCGCACGCCGCGCGGATCAAGGAGTGCGGCGCCGACGTCTGCACCCGGCTGTACGTGGACACCTCGCGGGGCAACGGCCGCCGCTGGTGCGACATGCGCGAATGCGGCAACCGCGCGAAGGCGGCGCACTTCCGCGCCCGCCGCCACGGCTGACGCGGCCGGTTAATGGGTGGCACCCCCGGCGATCACCTGGCTACCGTGGACGACATCCGGATGATCCACGGGTCACGGTCTGACCGGCGGGAATGGCGCCCCCCGGCCGGACGGCGGCCCCAGCCTCGGGCACGGCCCCACGCCAGCCCGGCCCGAGGCCACACTTCCTTCGCGATCCGGGCGCGGGTCAGCGCTCCACGATCTCGTTCTTGCCGATGACCACGACGCCGCCGCGCGTCAGCGCGAAGCGGGTGCGGTCGTAGTCCAGGTCGAAGCCGATGCGCGCCCCGTCGGGGATGACCACGTTCTTGTCGATGATCGCCCGCCGGACGATGGCGCCCCTGCCCACCTTGACGTTCTCCATGAGGACGGAGTCCTCCACCAGCGAGTGGGAGTGCAGCACGACCTTGGGCGACAGGATCGACCGGATGGCCGTGCCGCCCGAGACGATCACGCCCGGGGACACGAGCGAGTCGATCGCCCGGCCCACCCGGTCGCCGTCGTTGTGCACGAACTTCGCCGGTGGCAGCGGGTCGTGGCCGGTGTGGATCGGCCACTTGTCGTTGTACAGGTTGAAGATCGGGTGCGCCGAGATGAGGTCCATGTGGGCCTCGTAGTAGGCGTCGAGCGTTCCCACGTCGCGCCAGTAGCCCCGATCGCGCTCGGTGGAGCCCGGCACCACGTTGTTGGCGAAGTCGTAGACGTCGGCTCCGCCCGACTTGACCATCATCGGGATGATGTTGCCGCCGAGGTCGTGCTTGCTCGTCGGGTCGAGCGCGTCCTCGCGCAGGGCGTCGATCATGGCCTGGGTCCGGAAGACGTAGTTGCCCATCGAGGCGAACACCTCGTCGGGCGAGTCGGCGAGGCCGACCGCGTCCTTCGGCTTCTCCCGGAACGCCACGATGCGCCGGCCCTGCGGGTCGGTCTCGATGACGCCGAACTGGTCGGCCAGGGAGATCGGCTGCCTGATGGCCGCGACCGTGACGTCCGCGCCGGAGTCCTCGTGCTGCTCGACCATCTGCCGGGGATCCATCCGGTAGATGTGGTCGGCGCCGAACACGATGACGTGGTCGGGCATCTCGTCGTAGATGAGGTTCAGGTTCTGGTACAGCGCGTCGGCCGAGCCGGAGAACCAGCGCGGGCCGAGCCGCTGCTGTGCCGGCACCGGCGTGACGTAGTTGCCGAGCATGGCCGTCAGCCGCCAGGTGCGTGAGACGTGGCGGTCGAGACTGTGGTTCTTGTACTGGGTCAGTACGACGATCTGCAGGTAACCGCCGTTGGCCAGGTTGGACAGGACGAAGTCGATCAGACGGTACATCCCGCCGAACGGGACGGCCGGTTTCGCCCGGTCCGCCGTCAGAGGCATGAGCCTCTTCCCCTCGCCACCTGCCAGCACGACCGCAAGCACCCTCCGGGACCTCATGACCAGGACGCTACCCCCTATGAGCCGATCTATCGACGTGACCTCGTACCGGAGTGTTACTTTTCTCCAGATTTTGGCGATTTCTCCTTGCTGAGCTGCCCGGACGATCCGCGGGGTCGTCCCGCAACAGGGCGGCAAGCGGCGAGTCGCGCACCGGTGTGTCCCGGATGGGCGGGATGCTCGTAAGGTCGTCCCATGCGCGTTGATCTGCTCAGCCGGGAGTATCCGCCAGAGGTGTACGGCGGTGCCGGAGTTCACATGGAGTACCTGGCGAGCCGGTTGCGCCGCCTGGCCGATGTCCGGGTGCGGTGCTTCGGCGCGCGGCGCGACGAGCCGGGGGTCTCCGCCTACCGGGTGCCCGCAGGGCTGGAGTCGGCCAACGCGGCGCTCCAGGTGCTGGGCGTCGACCTGGAGATGGCCGCCGCCTGCGAGGGCGCCGACGTGGTCCACTCCCACACCTGGTACGCCAATTTCGCGGGACATGTCGCCAAGCTCCTGTACGGAGTGCCACACGTCGTCACCACGCACAGCCTCGAACCGCTGCGCCCGTGGAAGGCCGAGCAGCTCGGCGGCGGCTACACGATCTCCTCGTGGGCCGAGCGCACCGCCCTGGCAGCCGCCGACGCGGTGGTCGCCGTCTCGGACGGCATGCGGCGCGACGTGCTGGCCGCCTACCCGGAGATCCCGCCGGAGCGGGTCAGCGTGATCCACAACGGCATCGACACGGCCGAGTACGCCCCCGACCGGGACGACGCGGTGCTGAAGAAGCACGGCGTCGACCCCGCCAAGCCGTACGTCGTCTTCGTCGGCCGCATCACCCGGCAGAAGGGCCTGGTCCACCTCCTGCACGCGGCGCGGTCCCTCGACCCCGGCGCGCAGCTCGTGCTCTGCGCCGGCGCGCCCGACACGCCGGAGATCGCCGCCGAGGTCACCGGCCTGGTCCGCGACCTCGAACGTGAGCGCGAGGGCGTGGTGTGGATCTCCGAGATGCTGCCCAAGCCCGAGGTGATCCAGCTCCTGACGCACGCCACGGTGTTCGTGTGCCCGTCGGTGTACGAGCCCATGGGCATCGTCAACCTGGAGGCCATGGCCTGCGAGACGGCCGTCGTCGCCACGGCCACGGGCGGCATCCCCGAGGTGGTCGCCGACGCCGAGACCGGGCTGCTCGTGCCGATCGACCAGGGCGCCGACGGGGTGCCGCACGACCCGGAGCGCTTCGCCGCCGACTTCGCCGAGCGGGTCAACTCCCTGCTGGGCGACCCTGAGCGGGCGCGCCGGATGGGCGAGGCGGGGCGGGCGCGGGCGGTCGAGCACTTCTCGTGGGAGCGCATCGCCGAGCGCACCCTGAAGCTGTACGCGTCGGTCGCCGGGACGGCCCCCGGCGCGTGACGTGACGGCGCCCGGGCCCGCCGGGGTCCGGGCGCCGCCGCGGGCGTCAGCCCTGGGAGATGTGGTGGAGGATCACGTCGTGGACGTGGTGCGCCTTGTTCTCGCCGCGGAAGTCCACCTCGTACGTGTGCGTCCCGACGTGGATGGCGATCGCCCCGGACGAGAAGAACCCGCCCGCGAACGACTTGTTGCTCACCACGCTCACCGCGGAGATCTTGCCGTAGGGGATGCTCGTGAGCGCCACCCGCTTGCCCACGAACGACTTGTCCTGCACGATCACGCGGCGGTCGGTGAGGCCGAGGAAGCCGGTGCCCGCCCCGATCGCGTCGTAGACGGCGACGATCCGCTCGCCGGGCAGGAGACCGCTCTCGATCTGCCTGAGCTGTTCTTTCCGATCATAGGGAATGTCAGCCATGCCCGGCCAACGAACGGGGACCGTCTCCTCGTTCCGTCCTCGCGGAGCTCTTCCGGCGCGGGTGTCAGCGCAGCGGCTCCAGGACCACGACCGGGATCGGACGGTCGGTCTTCGTCTGGTACTCGTCGTAGTCCGGCCAGGTCCGGGTCATGATGGACCACAGCTCGGGCTTCTCCTCCTCGATGGCGGTGTGCGCCCGGGCCTTGAACTTGTCGCCCATGACCTGCACCTCCACCTCGGGAGTGGCGTCGAGGTTCTTGTACCAGTCGGGGTGGTCGGGGTCGCCGCCCTTGGAGGCCACCACGACGTAGGCGTCTCCGTG
Organism: Nonomuraea sp. NPDC005501; assembly: GCF_040605905.1. Taxonomy (NCBI): domain Bacteria; kingdom Bacillati; phylum Actinomycetota; class Actinomycetes; order Streptosporangiales; family Streptosporangiaceae; genus Nonomuraea; species Nonomuraea sp. NPDC005501. The sequence goes on from NZ_JBEXDT010000093.1 coordinate 10,701, forward strand.
CTTCTGGTAGATGAGCGGCGTCGTGTACGGGCGGCCGGTGCGGCGGCCCTTCGTCGTCAGGAGGAGGACGGTCGTGTTGTTCCAGTCGTGGCCTTCCGCGCCGTTGGTCTCCTGATAGCGCTGAACGTGTTCTTTCCCAAAAAGCATGAATCCGGACTACCCGCGCCACGGCTGATGTCACCGTCGGCCGCCAGGTCTGTACGAGGACTTGACCGGCGGCCGCTCCGCCTCACGGGCCCGCCGCACCGGCCTGCCCCACCGGCCTGCCCCACCCGCCTGCGTCACGGGCCCGCCTCGGAGAACTGCCTCACAGGGCCGCCTGACAGGGCCGCCTGACAGGGCCGCCTGACAGGGCCGCCTCACAGGTAGGAGCGGGTGGCCGTGACCAGGTCGGGGACGGCGTCGCGGGTGTCGACGTAGAGGGCGGTGTCGGGGGTGCGCTCGCGCACGTCGCGGTCGCGGATGGCGAACACGGCCGGAGCGACGCCCGCGTCGCCGTAGCGGCCGGTGACCGCCGCGGAGATCGCCCGGCGCACGTCGGCGACCACGCCGCGGGTCGTGTGGCCGGGGCCGGAGGCGGCGAGGTAGCCCAGCAGGGCGGCGAAGCGCTGCTCGACCTCGGCGACGGCCTCCTGCCGGGTGGGCACGGGGCTGTCGAGCCAGAACACCTTGCCGGCGAGGAACGCCTCGTAGCTCACGCCGTCATGGTCGAGCGTGCGCGCCGTCTCGGCGAGCAGCGTGCCGAACTCGGCCAGGTCGGCGCTCGGCGGCAGGTCCGTCGTGACGAACAGGGGCACGATCAGCGAGTCGAGCATGTCTGTGATCCCTCCGTGAGGAGCCTCATCGTAGGGGGAGCCACCGACAATCCCCGGCGGCGACGCACCTTCACGTCAAGCCGCGCAGGGTCGGAGCCGCGTCAGAGCCCGGTCAGCGGTCGGTCCACTCGTCCTCCAGGGCGGAATGGACGATGGAGTCGCGCCAGCCGTCAGGCGTGGGCAGGTGGTGGCGGATGCGGCCCTCCTCGACCATGCCGGCCGTCAGCATCGCGAGCTGCGCGGGCAGGTTGTCGGGGGAGCGGGCGCCCCAGACGCGGTGCAGGCCGAGCCGCTTGAAGCCGAACGACAGCAGCAGCCGGATCAGGTCGGTGCCCATGCCCCGGCCCCACTGGTCGGGCCGCAGCCCGAGGCCGATCTCGGCGCTGTGCGGGAGGTCGGTCTCGACGTGCAGCCGGGCGACGCCGATCACCTCGTGGTGGTCGGCGTCCTCGACCGCGAACACGTACAGGCGGCGCGGCTCGGCCTCCGCCGCCTCCAGTGCCTCGTCGACGAGTGCCCTCACCTGCTCGAAGGTGAGGGCCCCGAACGGCATGAAGCGCGTGGCGGAGGGGTCGCCGTAGATGGCGTGCAGTGCCGCCACGTCGGCCTCCGTGACGTCACGCAGGCACAAACGCGCACCGTTGCACTGCACGTGGCGCATGGAGAGAAGTTAACGCGAGTTTTGTGATCTCCACAAGCCCTTGTCAAGTGGCGAGTTGACTCCCGTAAGCTCGCGCGACAAGCTCGGCGATGGCGCTGTGCGCGCCGAGCGGCTCGGCGTGGCCGGCCTCGATCTCGGCGGCGGCCCGCTCCACCGTCCCTGGGGCCACCTCGTGGCCGATCAGGCACGGGGCGAGGGCCAGGCGCCCGGCCCCGGCGGCGCGCAGCCGCTGGGCGGCCATGGTCACGCCGGGCTCGCTGTCGAGCGACGCCGCCACGACCGGCAGCGTGAGCCGGGAGGCGAGCAGCACGGCCGTGGCCTGGACGGCCTGCACGGCCCGCGCGCCGCCGGCGGTCCCGAGGATGACCGCGTCGACGGGGCTGGAGACGTTGAGCAGGCGCACCCGGTCGGCCCGGGCCAGGCCGCGCTCGGCCAGCCTGATGTGCAGCGCCTCGGCCAGCAGCGGGTGGGGGCCGAGCGCCTCGGCCACGACCGCGCCGGAGCCTCCGGCGGCCACGGCCTTGCCGATGTCGGCGAGGACGGCCGGGTCGTCCCAGGTCAGCAGCGGCACCACCACGGCGTCGCGGCCGGAGGGCAGGGAGTCTGCCAGGTCGGCGACCGTCGCCAGGCGCACCTCGATCTGCGGGTTGTCCACCCGCACCACCGCGGCGATCTCCGAGGCCACGCCGGAGGCGTCGCCCGGCGCGGCGAGCACGAGCACGGGGGCGTCCGATGGCAGGGACGTGGGCACCGGACGGCGGTGTCGACCGCCGCCGGGCCGGGGGGAACGTTCACGTACAGGCAGGCTCACAGGCGCGCAGTTTATGCCCAAAGGATGCCCGGTGTTTTGGGAATCGGCAGCGATTAAGTCACAACGTCCCGGTTCGTTCCCGTGCCCGGCGCGGCCGCCTTTCCCGCCCGTCCCGGCCGCCGCGGCCCCCGTGGTCGCGGCGGCCGGGACGGGACGAGGGGAGAGGGCTCAGCGGGCCGGCACGACGACCGACTGCGGGTTGCCCGGGGCGTACACGGTGATGCCCTGCGGCAGGGACTTGAGCTTCTCGATCTCGGCGCACGCCGGACAGGCGTCGTAGCCCTGCTGGCGGGCCCGGTTGGCCGCGGCCTCGGCCTTGGCCTGCTCCACCTTGGCCTGGGCCTCGGAGACGGCGGCGTCGGCCGCCAGCGACCGGTCGACGGCCTGCTGCACCTCCGGCGGGAGCGTCACCCTGGCCAGCGTGAACCGCAGCCCGGTCAGGAAGTCGCCGCCCAGCGTGCCGGGCAGCTCGCGGGCCAGCGAGGCGTTGACCGCGTTCTGCACCTGGACCAGGGAGGTGTTGCTGCTCCGCGGCTTGAGCCCGGTGCTCTCCAGCAGCGAGCACGACGGCACCAGCTCGCCGCACCGCATGGCGCCGACCTCGGAGCGCAGCGCGTTGTCGATGACGGGCCGCACCGCCTGGCCGAAGAAGGCGCTCCAGCCCTCGTCGCCGTCCCAGGGGTAGAGCGACGCGCCGTCCTGCGCGCGGAAGGTGCGGGTGCCGTACCTGTCGTCGAACGTCTTGAGCGTCCGATGGTCGAGGTTGAGCGTGAAGTACAGGGTGCCCTCGATGCCGAGGTTCACGCCGTCGCTGCTGGGCACCTTCACGACGTCCACGCCGAGGGTGGTGGCCCGCTTGGGGTCGGCGGTGATCGTGTAGAAGCGCTGCTGGGCGGGGTAGCTGTGGACGGAGGACCACCAGCCGGTCCAGGTGAGGCCGGAGGCGGGGTCGATGACCTGGCGCACCTTGTTGTCGTCGAACGGGCCGCCGTCGCGGACCACGGCGACCTCGCCGCCGTCGGTGCGATCCAGCCCGGTGACGAGCCCGGCGAGTGCGGGGATCGCGATGATCGTGGCGATGACGAGCAGGACGGTTCTCACCGGGGACCTCCCGCGCGGGCGGCGGTGGCAGCCGCCGCCCGCGGTTTCGCGGCGGTTGGGGGAGTACGGGCCTGTCAGGGACAGGGGACGTCAGGTGCGCTGGGCAAGGCCCTCGGGGCGGTGCAGGTCGAGGTCGCGGGTCTCCGGCGCGATGGCCAGGCCCACGGCCGTGATGGCCAGCGCGACGAGCACGTACACCGACACGGCGAGCGTCGTGCCGTACACGTCGAGCAGCTTGAGCGCGACGATCGGCGCGATCGCGCCGCCCACGATCCCGGCCACCTGGTAGCCCATGGAGGCCCCGCTGTAGCGCAGCCGGGTGCTGAACAACTCGGCGATGAACGCCGCCTGCGGCCCGTACATGGCGGCGTGGGTGATCAGCGCGACGACCGCGGCGAGCGCGATGAGCGGGAACGAGCGCGTGTCGAGCAGCGGGAAGAAGACGAACACCCAGATCGCCGCGCCGATGACCCCCGCCAGGTAGACCGGGCGCCGGCCGAGGCGGTCGGACAGGGCGCCGAAGAACGGGATCATCCCCAGTTGCAGGGCGGAGGCGATGAGGACGGCGTTCAGCCCGACGGAGCGCGGGAGGCCGAGCCGGCCGGTCACGTAGACGAGGATGTAGACGGTGAAGATGTAGAAGGCCACGTCCACGCCGATGCGGGCGGTGAAGGCCGACAGCAGCGCCCGCGGGTGCGTGCGCAGCACCTCGACCAGCGGCATCCGAGCCGTCTGACCCTGCTGCTCCAGCTCGGCGAACAGCGGCGACTCCGTCACCTTCAGCCGCACCCAGAGCCCGACGGCCACGAGCACGCCCGACAGCAGGAACGGGATGCGCCAGCCCCACGACAGGAACGCCGCGTCCGACATCGTGGCCGACAGCAGCGTCAGCAGCGCCGTGGCCAGCACGAACCCGGCGGGCACGCCCACCTGGGGCCAGCTCGCGTTGAAGCCGCGGCGGCGGTCGTCGGCGTGCTCCAGCGACATGATGACCGCGCCGCCCCACTCGCCGCCCAGCCCGAACCCCTGGACGAACCGGAGCACGGCGAGGAGGACCGGGGCGGCGACGCCCACGGCGTGGTACCCGGGGAGCACGCCGATGAGGAACGTCGAGACGCCCATCAGGAGCAGGGTGACGACGAGGACCGTCTTGCGCCCGGCCCGGTCGCCGAAGTGGCCGAACACGATGCCGCCGAGCGGCCTGGCGATGAACGCCACGGCGTTGGTGGTCAGGGCGAGCAGGGTGGCGTTGAGGGGATCGAAGGTCGGGAAGAACAGCTTGCCGAAGACCAGCGTCGCCGCGGTCGTGTAGAGGAAGAAGTCGTACCACTCCAGGGACGTGCCGACCAGGCTGGCGACGATCACCCGCCGGGCCTGTGAGGTGGAGCCTGCCATCGCTTCGCTCCCCACGGATTTGAAGGGCTTTGTATCAACGTAAGGATCGTTGAACAATTCGACAAGGGGTTTGTTCCATGATTAATTGTCACCGTGGACGACGCGGTTGCTGATCTCGAACGGGACCGTTCGCGCCTGGGGCGCAGCAGCACGGCCGAGCGCGTGGCCGACATCCTGCGCGACCGCATCAGCGAGGGCTTCTTCGAGCCCGGCCAGCGCCTGTCGGAGGAGTCGATCTCCGAGGCGCTCGGCGTCTCGCGCAACACGCTGCGGGAGGCGTTCCGGCTGCTCAGCCACGAGCGGCTGCTGTACCACCGGCTCAACCGGGGGGTGTTCGTCCGGATACTGTCGGCCGAGGACGTCGCCGACCTCTACCGCGTGCGCCGCGTCATCGAGGGCGCGGCGGTCCGGCGCGCCCCCACCCCGAAGGCGCTGCGGCTGATCAGGGAGGCCGTCGCCGACGCCGAGCGGGCCGCCGCGAGCGATGACTGGCGCGCCGTCGGCACCGCCAACATCCGCTTCCACCAGGCGCTCGTCACGCTCAACCAGAGTCCCAGGCTCGACGAGGCCATGTGCCAGCTCCTGGCCGAGCTGCGGCTCGTCTTCCACGTCATGAAGAATCCGCGCACCTTCCACGAGCCGTTCGTCGAGCGCAACCGCCGGCTGCTGGAGCTGCTGGAGTCCGGCCGGCCGGACGAGGCGGCGTCCTTCCTCGACGCCTATCTCGACCACGCCGAGCGGCTCCTCGTCGACGCCTACGAACCGGCCTGCGAGCCCAACTCGTCCACGCCCACGGGCCCGGTCCACGGGCGCAACCGTTAGCGTGCCGTGATGGACAGGATCTTCACACCCGGCGAGGCACGCGAACTGCTCCCCGCGATCATCGAGGAGGCCGGCGCGCTCGTCGCCGCCCGCGCCGACATGACCGAGATCGCCCACGACCGGCGCACCTCCGGGTCGTCGGCCCTCGGCGGGATCCCCGAGCTCAAGGCGCTGGAGGCGCGCATCGAGGACATCCTGAGCGGCTGGGCCGGCCGGGGCCTGGAGATCAAGGGCATCGCGCCGGTCCTGCTCGACTTCCCGGCCGTGCTCGACGGCGTGTCGGTGCGGCTGTGCTGGATCGAGGGGGAGACGGCGCTCGGCTGGTACCACCGCGCCGACCTCGGCTTCGCCGGGCGGCGGCCGCTGGCGTAGCGGCGTCCGCGGTCGTGGCCGAGCTGTGACCAACCGCAGTCCCCGTGCCGGTATCTAACCCGGTGAACGGAAGGAACACCGACATGGGGCACATTTCAGCATCCGCCGCATTACTGGCCGCGGCGGTCATCGGAGGGGCGGCACTGGCGCCGCCCCCCGCCCACGCCACCACCACCGCGACGACCGCCGGCACCGCCTCTCCGGCGGCGCGGGCAGCGTGGATCCCGTCCTGCGAGAGCCCGAAGAGCGGCGACACCCGCGCCTGCGGCCACTGGCGGCTGCTCATGGGCGACGGCCGCACGCTCACCGTCCGCGACGCCGCCACCCACCGGACCGGCGCCAAGGGCCGGACGCTCTCCGACGAGGGCCGGTTCGCGGTCAGCGGGGACGGCCGCGTCATCGCCTACGAGCGCGCCCGCGACCACCGCCTCGTCATACGGCGGGCGAGCGGCGGCCCCGTCACGGAGCTGCCCCGGTCGCTCGTCCCCCGGGGGAGCGGCACCGACGACGTGTGGCTCGCCCTCTCACCGGCCGGCGACCGGCTCCTGGTGAGCCACTCCGACGACCCGGTCCGCCTGCCCGGCAAGATCGTCACGGTCGCCACCGGGAAGGTCACCGAGCTGCCCGCCTCCGACGAGCTCCTCGGATTCAGCGGCGACGGCGACGAGGTGCTGGCCCGCCGCGACGCCGGCGACAACACCACCACGCTCGTCGCCCACCGGCTCGACGGCACCGTCGTCAAGCGGACGCCGCCGCAGGTGGTGGCCAACGCCAGTGTCCTCGCCCTGGCCGCCGACGGCAGGACCGTCGCGGTGCTGATCGACGGCGACACGGACCGGAAACGGCCGCCGCGGCTGCGGATCTACGACCTGGAGAGCGGCGAGCTGCACGAGACGGTGAAGCTGGCGCTCAAGCCGTCCGCCTCGCCGTACCTGGCCCGATGGACGGCCGACGGGCGGCTCGTCCTGACGGTGGCGGCCAACGACGAGGGCAGGCCGGCGGTGGTACGGGTGCTCACCGCCGACCCCGAGACGGGCGCGGCCCGGCAGAACGACACGTACTCCATCGGCAGGAGCCGGTACGCCTTCTACGCGGCGGGAGAGTGACGGACATGAGCAACAGGAACGCCACGGGGCGCACGAAGCCCGAGAGCGGCAGGGGAACGCGCGCCACGGCGGGGGCCGCGGCGCTCGTCCTGGGACTGGCCGCTGTCCTGGCCGCGCCCGCTACCGCGCAGGCCGCCGGTCCTGCGGCCGCTGGGGGGTCGCTGCGGGAGCCCCCGCACGCCCACCTGGCCCACGGGGAGGACAGCGTCCGGTACGTCTCGATCAAGGGCTGCCGGACGAAGGACGACGTCCCGCGGCCGTGCGGCGGGTGGCGCGTCGTGATGCACAGCGGCGCGCGCGGCACGCTGCCCGACGCCCAGACGACCGCGCGTGACGCCAAGGGCAAGCCGGTGGAGGGCGTCGCCGCGCCGGTCGCCGTCAGCGGCGACGGCCGGCGGATCGCGTACTTCACCAAGAGCGGCCGCCTCGCCGTCCGAACCCTCGGGGGCGGGGTCAGGCTGCCGGCGGAGAACGCGCTGCCGAAGGCCGGCCCGGCGGAGACGGCCCTCCAGCTCTCGGACGACGGCTCCAGGCTCGCCGTGTCCTTCACCACCGAGAAGCCACGGGACACCCTGATCTTCGACACCGAGACCGGTGATCGGATCGGCACGATCCCGGCGGCGTACGAGCTGAAGGGCTTCAGCGCCGACGGTGGCGAGGTGCTCGCCGGGACGGAGGACGACGAGGGGACGCAGGTCCTGCTCGCCTACAGCGACGCGGGGCAGGAACTGGCCCGCGTCACGCCGCCGCAGCTCGTCGCGTCGAACGGCCCGCAGGCGCTGTCCGGCGACGGGCGCACGGTGGCGGCCGTCGTGCGCGGCTCCAAGCAGCAGCTGGCGCTGTACGACATGGTGAACGACCAGGTGACGGCGCGGCTGAAGGTGAAGCTGCCCGCCGGGGATGCCGAGATGGTCGACTGGACGGGGCCGTCGCAGGTCACGGTGCACCTGATGCGGTACCACGCCACCAAGCCGACGTCGGTGACGATCGCGCAGATCGACTCCGGCACCGGCAAGGTGACGATCAGGGACACGTACACGCTGCTGAAGGACACGTTCGTCTTCGCCGCCTGCGGCGGGTGACGAAGAGGGCGGCGCGGTGGGGGAGGGGGGCATACGCTGCGGGCGTGAAGGTTCACTCCACCAAGGCGATGGCGGCGCGGGCGGTCGACCTGTGCGCGGTCCTGCTGTACGCGGGACCGCCCGGTGGACCGCCCGCGGGGATGCCCGCCGGGCCGGGCGCCGGGCCGTCCGCCGGGGCGGGTGCCGGGCCGTCCGTCGAGTCGGTGGCGGCGGTCCTGCGGGCCCACGGCGAGACGGTCGTCCCCGTCCACGGCGCCGGTCCCGGGCCGGCCGGCGGAGACCTGCCGGTGGGCCGGGACGTGCCTGCCCAGCCGGTGAGTCCAGGGGTGGCGATGAGCCCGTACCTCAGCGAGGACGACGTCGCCGCGATGCGGGAGGCGGCCGAGCGGCTGGTGGAGGTGCTCGCCGCGCCCGGCCCGGACGAGGCCGCCGGCCTGCTCAACCGGCTGCTGGCCGGCACCGCCCGGCCGCCCCGGCTCACCAGCCACGGCGGCACGAGCCCCTGGCATGTCCACGTGGACAGCCGCGACGACGCGCCGTGGGCGGAGTGGTTCCTGGCGTCGTCGGCGATGGCTCTGGCGGTCCTGCTGGCCGAGCACCAGAGGGTGCCCGGCGGGCTGTGCGCCTCACCCGGCTGCCGCCGGCCGTACCTGGACCTGGGGGGCGGCAGCCCGCGCCGCTACTGCAGCGCCCGCTGCGCCACCCGCGAACGCGTCGCCGCCCACCGCTCCCGCGCCTGACCACCACGGTCCTCCGCTCCGGTCGGGGGACCGGAGGGGCGGGACGTGCGGGACAGCAGCGCGTACCCGCCCACGGCCGCCAGCTGGAGCGCCGCCCCCACCAGCAGGGCCGTGCCCACGTCGTGCCCCACCAGTGGGCCCGCCATCGTGGACCCCGCCGCGAAAGATGTGATCTTGAGGCTGGCGCCCGTGGTGAAGATCTGGCTCCGCCGCTCCGCCGGCGCCTCGCGGTGCCGTACCGACAGCAAGGCCGTGAGCTGCGGCCCCTCCGCCACGCCCGCGAGCGCCGCGGCGAGCACCGCCACCTCGAACGCCCCCGTGAACGGTCCGGGCCGTGCCGCCGCCAGGTGCGGCGCGACGGCGGCGAGCGCGAGCGCCGCGCCGAGGAGCAGCGTCGCGCAGACCAGGATCGTGTCGGGGGAGGGCGACGTGCTCCGCCGCCGGGCCAGCAGGGCGTTGGTGGCCAGCGCGCCCCCGGCGGTCACGGCCAGCAGCAGCGCCCCGTACGCCGCCCCGCCCGCCAGCGCGCCACCGAGCAGCGGCGCCCCGACCACGAACATCGGCACGCCGGCGTAGGAGACCATCGAGGTCACCGTCGCCCGGCGGAGGGGCGCGTTCCGGCCGATCGCCGTGAAACCGGCGGCCAGCTCCCGCCGGATGCCCTCGGTGCGGACCCCGCGCTCCGGGCGGCCGGGCAGCCGGTACGCGATCGGGGCCGCCGCCACCATGAGCGCCAGCGACACCACCACCGCGCTCCGCCCGTCCCACGCGGCCGCGACCCCCGCCACCGCCGCCGGGCCGGCCAGCCCCGCGGCGTTGTAGCTGATCGCGTCGAGCGCGCTGGCCCGCTCCAGGCGTCCCGCCGGGATCAGGAGGGGCAGCTGGGCGGTCCAGCCGCCGGTCAGGGCGGGCCCGAGCACGCCCGCGAGCACGGCCACGCCGATCAGCACGGCGTCGGGCACGTGGCCCAGGCCGAGCAGCACGACCAGCAGGCCCCCGGTGTAGCCCAGCAGGCAGCCGGCGAGCATCCTGCCCGGGCGTAAGGCGCGGTCGAGCAGCACCCCGAGCAGGGGTCCGCCGATCGCGGCCGACGCGGTGAGCCCGGCCAGCAGCCACGACGCGACCACCGGCGATCCGGTCAGGGCGAGCCCGGCCACGAGCAGGGCAGGGCCGGACATCTCGTCTCCGGTTCGGGCCGTGATCGCGCCGAACATGTAACGGGCTATCATCAAAGAGACGTTACAGCGTGGCCCGCGGTGCCGGGAAGGGGGGCGGTCAGCCGTCCGTGTCGTGGACCCACCGTTCGGTGAAGAGGCGGGGGTGGATGCATGGCCGGGGGGTGGCCGGGTGTGGCGGGCCCATGCCGGCCGACGACGGCAGCCGTCCCTTCCGGTGGCTGCCCGGTGGATGTCCCGCGGGAGGGGTGAGTCGAATGGATGTTTGAAGATGGGCATACACTCGGCGGTATGAGGGGTGTTTTCCAGGCGTCCCTGCTGGGGCTGGACGAGGACGTCGCCGTCGGCCCGCTCGGCTCCACGGTGCGCCGGACGCGGCTCGACCACGGCGCGTGGATCGACGTGCGGCCGGGCTGGCTGTCGGGCGCGGACACGCTGTTCGAGCGGCTGGCGGAGCGCGTGCCGTGGCGGGGCGAGCGGCGGCGGATGTACGACAAGGTGGTCGACGTCCCGCGGTTGCTGAAGTTCTACGACGAGGGCGAGCGGCTGCCCGACCCGGTGCTCGACGACGCCCTGCGCGAGCTCGACGCCCACTACGAGGAGGAGCTCGGCGAGCCGTTCCGCACGGCGGGACTCTGCTACTACCGTGACGGCCGCGACAGCGTGGCCTGGCACGGCGACACCATCGGCAGAGGCAGCACCGAGGACACCATGGTCGCCATCATCTCGGTCGGCACCCCGCGGCCCCTGCTGCTGCGCCCGCGCGGCGGCGGGCACTCCATCCGCCACGACCTGGGCCACGGCGACCTCATCGTGATGGGCGGAAGCTGCCAGCGCACCTGGGAGCACGCCGTGCCGAAGACCACCCGGCCCACGGGACCGCGCATCAGCATCCAGTTCAGGCCGCGCGGGGTCCGCTGACCGGGTGTCTCCGGCGCTCGTGGGCTCAGACCTCGGTGGTGAAGGCGCCGGCGTCCGGCGCCGGTTGATCACGCGCCGGTGGAAGCCGGAGCCGCCCGCGGGCGGGCCGCCGCTGGGCCACCCGGTCCCGCCCGGCGGCATCTTGTCCTTTCCTCCGGTCAACGGCCCGCCGGGTGCGGGCCCTGCCGGCTCAGCCGGTACGCGCGGGGCGGCAGGCCGTACTCCTGCCGGAACGCCCGGCTGAAGTGGAACGGGCTGACGAAGCCGGAGGCCGCCGCGACCTGGCCGACGTCCATGTCGGTGGCCTCCAGCAGCCGGGCCGCGTGCCGTACCCGGGCCTGCCGGACGGCCCGCATCGGCGGCGTGCCCGTCTCGGACGTGAAGAGGTGGGCGAAGCGCGACGGCGACAGCGCGACGGCGCGTGCCAGCGAGGCGACCGAGTGCGGGGCGCCCGGCTCGGCGGCGATCAGCGCGAGCGCGCGGCCCACCCTGGGGTCGCCGCCCTTGCCGTCGCCGCTCTCCTCGCCGGGGTGGCGGGCGGAGGCGGTGGCCAGGACCAGCACCTCCTCGACCGCGCCGAGCACCAGCTCCCGCGCCGCCGCCGACCCCGCCACAGCCGCCCCTGCCACAGCCGCCCCGGCCGCCGCGACCCCGGCGTCCGGGCCTGGGGGCTCCGGCGCCGTGGAAGCGGTCATCGAGGCCGAGCCGGCCGGGGGAAGCCAGCGTGAGTCGCGCAACGCCCGCCGGAACGCCTGGTCGAGCCGCTCGTGCAGCGCCCCCGGCACTCCGGCCACCAGATGGCACCCCGCCGCCCGCGCGTACGGCCCCAGCCATCCCGGCCACGACGGGCGCGGCTGGAAGTGCGCCCACCAGAACCGCCATCGCTCCGCCCCCGGCGCCACCCGGTAGTGCTGCGCCGCGCCCGCCGCCAGCACCACCAGATCGCCCGGCCCGGCCGTGAACGACGCGCCGGCCTGCTCCACCAGCCCCGCCCCCGCCTGCGTCCACATCACCAGCCAGCTCGGCGACCCGGCCGGCCGGCGGGTCGCGTACCCGGGCGCCCGGTCGAAGTGGCCCACGATGACCATCTCCGCGGCAGGAACGGACATGTCGTCAGCGGTCACGGGCATACCTTTCGACGGGCCGGGTTCCTAGCGTGAGAAGCATGACGCTCACCGCCTTCCACGACCAGCTCGCCGCCTTCCACGACCGGGGGTACGCCGTCGTGCCCGGGCTCCTCGCCCCGGCCGAGGCCGCCGAGCTGCGCGACACGTTCATGGAGCTGCACGCCGGTGGCCCCATACCGGGACATTTCCAGCCCCAGCCGCAGGAGCCCGGCCGGCCGTACGACATCCTGCGCGACTACCCGCGGATCATGCACCCCCACCAGGTGAACGGCCTGGCCCTGCGCCGGCTCCTCGACCCGCGGATCGCGGCGATCCTGCGCGAGCTGCTGGGGGAGGAGCCGATAGCAGCCCAGAGCATGTTCTACTTCAAGCCGCCGGGCGCGCGCGGGCAGGCGCTGCACCAGGACAACTTCTACCTCCAGGTGGAGCCCGGCACCTGCGTGGCCGCCTGGATCGCTCTGGACCGCATCGACCGGGCGAACGGCGGCCTGGAGGTGGTGCCCGGCACGCACAAGATGGACCTGTTCTGCCCCGAGGAGGCCGACCTGGACGTGTCCTTCACCCGGGAGTACGTCCCGCCGCCGCCCGGCCTCGAACCCGTGCCGGTCGACATGGAGGCCGGTGACGTGCTCTTCTTCAACGGCAGCCTGGTCCACGGGTCGGGGCCGAACACCACGGCCGACCGGTTCAGGCGCAGCTTCATCTGCCACTACGCCGGCCGCTCAGCCGAGCGGATCGCCGTCCACTACCCGACGCTGACCATGTCCGGCGAGCCCGTCACGCTGGAGCCGGCGGTCGGCGGCGGCCCCTGCGGCACGGACGTCACCGGCCCCCACTGACCGGCTCCCACTGACCGGCTCCCACTGGCCGGCTCCCACTGGCCGGCTCTCACTGGCCGGCCGGGTCGCTGTCGACGGTCCGCGCGTCCGTCAGCCGCCGGAGATGTCCGACTCGGCGTCGTCGGGCACGACGCAGTCCCACGGGTCGTCCAGCCAGCCGTCCGGCAGCTGCACCTTGGTCCGCTCGCCCGACTTGCCGCGCGGGGTGTCGGTGTTGGGCGGCCACGGCTGGTCCTGCTCCAGCCTGGCCAGCCCGTCCCTGAGCTGGTCGAGCGATTCGGCCGTGGCCAGCTGCCGCCGCAGCTCGGCGCCGACCGTGAAGCCCTTGAGGTACCAGCCGACGTGCTTGCGGAAGTCGGCCACGGCGTAGCGCTCGAGGTCGAAGCACTCCACCAGACCCTCGGCGTGGCGGGCCATCATGGCCGCCACCTCGCCGAGGTTCGGCCGTACTCGCTCCGGATGGCCGTCGAACGCGTTCGCCAGGTCCCGGAACAGCCATGGCCGCCCCAGGCAGCCGCGCCCCACGACCACGCCGTCACATCCTGTCTCGGCCACCATGCGCAGCGCGTCGTCGGCGCACCAGATGTCGCCGTTGCCGAGCACCGGGATCTCGGGGACGGCCTCCTTCAGCCGGGCGATCGCCTCCCAGTCGGCCACGCCGCCGTAGTGCTGCCTGGCCGTGCGCGCGTGCAGCGCGATCGCCGCGACCCCCTCCTCGACCGCGATGCGGCCGGCGTCGAGGTACGTCAGGTGGTCGTCGTCGATGCCCTTGCGCATCTTCATCGTCACGGGCAGGTTTCCCGCGTTCGCGACGGCCGCGCGCAGGATGCGCCGCAGCAGGTTGCGCTTGTACGGCAGGGCCGACCCGCCGCCGCGCCGGGTGACCTTGGGCACCGGGCAGCCGAAGTTCAGGTCGACGTGGTCGGCCAGGTCCTCCTCGGCGATCATCTTGACCGCCCGGCCCACCGTGTCGGGGTCGACGCCGTACAACTGGATGCTGCGGGGAGACTCCGACTCCGCGAACCTGATCATTCGTAGGGTCTTGGGGTTGCGCTCGACGAGCGCCCGCGTGGTGATCATCTCGCACACGAACAGCCCGGCGCCCTGCTCGCGGCAGAGCACCCTGAACGGCGCGTTCGTGATGCCCGCCATCGGCGCCAGCACGACGGGCGGCCACACTCCTATCGCCCCAATCTTCACCTGGACATTTGTAGCGCAGGTCGGACCATGACCGGTATTCGCCGATAGGCTGGGAACCGGCATCTTCGCAGGGGAGGGGACGAATGCTCCTTCGCGTCCGCATCGCGCTGCCCGACCGCCCGGGGGCGCTCGCCGAGGTCACGCGGGTGCTCGGCGCGGCCGGGGCCGACATCACCCAGGTCACCGTCCTCGACAGGGGCGCGGGCCAGGCCGTCGACGACATCACCGTGTTCTGCCCCGAGGACACGCCCAAGGACGCCCTGCGCAAGAGCCTGGAGGGCATCGACGGCGTGACGGTCGAGGGCCTGTGGACCACCCGCGAGGCGCCCGGCACCTACCCCGAGCTGGAGATCCTCAAGTACATCACCACGGCCGGCGACCGGGCCCTGACCACCCTCGTCGACTCGCTGCCCGTGCTGTTCAGCGCCGACTGGGCGGCCACGGCCGCCGAGCACGGCGTCCTGTACGCGAGCTGGCGGGCGCCGCAGAAGGTGCCGCTGCCGGAGGTCGTGCCGCCCCGGCCGGCGGCCGCCACGCTGGAGGGCGGCCTGCACGTCATCCACGCCCCGCTGCCGCCGCTCGCGCTCACCCTCCTGCTCGCCCGCTCCGACGGGCCGGCGTTCCACCGCATCGAGGTCCACCGGCTCACCCGCATCCTGGAGATCTTCCTCAGCCTCCCCGCCACGGAGCGCAGCGTGGCCCGGCAGCTCCGCAAGTAGCCGCCCCGCCGCTCGCCGGAGCGCGTGGAGTGAGCATCCACTCGAAAAACCCGCTAGAGTAGTCGGGCAACGCGGAAGTGGCTCAGTGGTAGAGCATCACCTTGCCAAGGTGAGGGTCGCGGGTTCGAATCCCGTCTTCCGCTCGGAGTTCGCCTCGGTGGAGTGGCCGAGAGGCGAGGCAGCGGCCTGCAAAGCCGTCCACACGGGTTCAAATCCCGTCTCCACCTCCAAGGACGATTAGCTCAGCGGGAGAGCGCTTCCCTGACACGGAAGAGGTCACTGGTTCAATCCCAGTATCGTCCACCACGCTGACCAGCATGACGAAGCCCCAGCTCACGGCCTCTGCCGAGAGTCTGGGGCTTCGTGTTGTCCCGGGTTGATCATTGTTGTCCTCAGCACCGGTGCTGAAGGAGCAGTCGTCGAATCCTGTATACCGATCAGTTTGATCGGACTTCCCAGGACGGCCGGTGGAGCTCGTCGTTGTACACGATGATGTCGGCGTGATCGGTCGGGCGGGCCGTCGCGAAGTAGAGCTGTTGGGATGGGATGTAGCGGTTACGCCAAGACCGTTCGATGTCGGTGGTGCCGGCGGCGGATCCGGCCAGCGCGGTGCCTCGGATCCGGGCGCGATCCACCGTCCGCTCGAACGGGACGGACACGAAGATGCGCAGGTCCCATCGGTCGATCAGCTCCGGGCGCAGGAGGAAGACGCCGTCGAAGAGCAGCACGGCGTCTGCGGGAGCGGTCGTGACGGGCGGGGACAGTGGGGTGTCGGTGTCTCTGTCGTAGACCGCCTGTTGGAACCTTCGGTCTCCGCCTGGGCCGAGCGGGTCGAGCAGGACGCGGCACAGCGCGTCGTGGTCGTGGGCGTCGAAGTAGCAGCCTTCGGCCGAGTACTGGCCGCGTCGGTAGCGGTGTGCCCGGGGGAACAGGAAGTCATCGATCGTCGCGCGGATGATGTCGTGGCCCTGCGCACGGAGAACGGCGGCGAGCTCGTCGGCCAGCGTGGTCTTGCCGGCGGCCGGCGGCCCGTCGATGGCGACCCGCAGCGGGTGTGTGGTCGTGACGGACTCCGTCGCCTCGGCCAGCCGACCCATGAGGTCGCCGCGGCTGCCTTGGTTCATTGCTGCTGCACCCTGCCCTGGCTCGGTTTCGTGCCCGACGACGTGATGGCGGCGCCACACGCGGCGGTGGCACGGGTGGCCGGACGGCTCGGGGTGGCCCCGACGCGTGAGGGCCGGTTCAGGCGGGGGTGAGTGCTCGGGTGGAGGCGTCGAGGATGTCGCCCAGAGCCGCGCGGGCTCGGGTGAGGTCGGCTATGCGGGAGTCCAACTCGGCGTACTGGGTTCTGAGGTGGTCGAGTACGCAGGCCTGGAGCTCGGTGCCGTCACCGACGAAGCAGGGCATGAGCTCGCGGATGACCTTGGTAGGGAGGCCGGCGGCGAGCAGGGTGCGGATGCGGGCGACGATGGCGGGGGCCTCGGGATCGTAATGGCGGTGGCCGCCTTCGCTGCGGTGGGAGGTGAGCAGCCCCTGGGCCTCGTAGTAACGGAGGAGACGTACGGCCACGTCCGTTTCGCGGGACAGCTCCCCGATCTTCATGTGACCCACCTCATACGGCAACGGCTTGAATCTATCATCGATGTCACATTCTAACGTTGGTCACATGACGACGACTTCCCCTGCACCAGCGCCCGTTTCGCTCTACGGATTCCTGACCCCCAAGCCCGGACACGCCGACGAGTTCAGAAAGCTCCTGATGGACCTCGTCGAGCCGTCCCGGGGGCACGAGGGCAGCCTTCAGTACCACCTCCACGAGCAGGAGGACGGCCGCTTCTTCCTCTATGAGGTCTGGCGTTCACAGGAGGACCTCGACCGGCACAACGCGACCCCGCTGCTGCGCGCCTTCATGGATGAACTGCCCGAGCACATCGAAGGAGCGCCCGAGGCCTACTTCGGCGCGATGAGGAGTCCCTATCCGGCCATCGTGACCTGACCGGGCGCAGCAGACTCGAAAGAGTTCCTGCCCCCGCACGAAGAACGGTGCGAAGAACAGGACGAGAACGACCGGGCGCACGAGCGATTCCCCAGCCGGTCCACCTTCAAGGCGTTCGTGTGCGGCGCGATCCTGACCAAGGCGCGCACGACCGACCCGAGCCTGCTGGAGCGGACCCTCCACTGGACGCAGGACGACGTGGTCGTCGACTCCCCGATCACCGGTCTGAAGGAGAACGTCGAGAACGGCATGACCGTGGAGCGGCTGTGCCACGCGGCCATCACCGCCAGCGACAACACCGCCGGGAACCTGCTGCTCAAGCAGATCGGCGGCCCCTCCGGGCTGACGCGGTACTACCGGTCCCTGGGCGACCCGATCGGGCGGCTGGACCGCTGGGAGCCGGAGCTCAACGACTGGAAGCCGGGCGAGAAGCGGGACACCATCCTGCCCGCCCTGATGGCACGCAACCTCCAGAAGATCACCCTGGGCGGCGCCCTGACCGCCCAGGACAAGGAACGGCTGAACGGCTGGCTGCGCGCCAGCATCACCGGAACCGAGCGCATCCGGGCCGGACTGCCCACGGACTGGACCGTCGGCGACAAGACCGGAGGCGGCGCCGGAGCGTACGCGCCCGGCAGCGACATCGCCGTCGTCTGGCCGACCTCCGGCGCGCCCCTGATCATCGCCGTCTACACCAACCGCACCGACCCGGACGCCGTGATGGACAACAGCGTCATCGCCAGGACCGCGACCGTGCTGGCGCGCGGGCTGGGCAGGATGCCGTGACCGGAGACAGGCCGTCCGGGGCCGGGAATCAGCGGGCGTGAGCGTCGTCGTCGAAGCTGGCGTAGTAGGAGGCGGCCATGTCGTCGCCACCGTGACCCTGGGCGCCGGCGCGGCGGAAGCGTTCGGCGCCCGCCGCGGCCACGTCCAGCCGGACCCCGGCCCCCTCGCCCGCCTGCACGATCAGGCGGGCGTCCTTCTCCGCCGTGGCGACCGCGAAGCTGGGCGAGCTCAGGTCGCCACCCAGGATGAGCGCGGCCTTGGCCCGCAGATAACCCATGTCCAGCGGACCGCCCTCGACCGCGTCCAGCAGGCCCTGCGGGTCCACGCCGAGGCCCTTGGCCAGGGCGAGCGCCTCGGCCGTGCCGTGCGTGACGGCGAGCACCCAACTGTTGATCACCAGCTTGAGGCGGGTCGCGCTCGCCTCCGCGCCGTCCTCGCCGGTCCAGACCGTACGGCTGCCGACGGCGTCGAAGACGGGCGCCACCGCGTCACGCGACTCGGCGGGACCCGCCGCCAGCACCACGAGTTGTCCCGCCTCGGCGGGCTGCCTGGTGCCGAGCACCGGGGCGTCGAAGAAGACCAGCCCGTGCTCGCGGGCGAAGGCGGACAGCTCGCCGAGCGCCTCGATCCCCGCGGTCGTCGACTGCGCCCACGCCGCCCCGGGACGCAGGGACGGGGCGGCCTGGCGCATCGCGTCCAGCGTGGCCGCGCCGTCGTACAGCACGGTCACGACGACGTCGGCGCCCTCCACCGCCTCGGCCGGTGTGCCGGCGACGTACGCCCCGTCGGCGGCGAGCGGCTCGGCCTTGGCGCGCGTCCGGTTCCACACGCGGACGCGGTGACCCGCCCGGGCGAGGTTGCGGGCCATGGCGGCTCCCATGATCCCGGTACCGAGAACGCTCACGGTGATGGCGTCGGCCATGACGGTGCCCTCCTGCTGCCGGTGTGGCGGTCGTTCGACCGTATCCGATGGCGCGGACGATCACCCTGAGGGGCTGCCACCGGCCACGTCCTGGTCCGGTGCCGGTGCCGGCCTTCCACCGATGTCATGGCGGGGACCGGCGCCCGGCCTGACCGGATGCGACCGGCTGGGGCCGCCGGTGCGGACCGGGCGCGGGTCCGCCGTCAGAGCTGGACGCGGACCGGGACCGTGCCGATCGTCACGCGATGGTCGGAACACGGTCCGTCGCAGGCCGTGCCCTCCCCCAGCGCGTCACCGATGTACGGGCCGGCGATGGCGCTCTCGCGGACGAAGAGCAGGTCTATCTTGGGGCGCTGGCCGCAGGGCTCCTCTGTCTCGATCGGCTCGCCGTCGCCGTCGACCTCGTCGACGGTGGTCTCGCCGACGCCGGGGCATCGCGGGTCCTCGTCGTCGAGCTCCCGGTACGCACCGGTGTTGCCGCCGTTGTTCGGCACGTCGAGACTTGACGAGTACCAGCTGTCGAGCCGCACATCGTGCGGTCGTGCGTTGAAGTCGCCGGCGATGAGGACGGTGTCGCCGTTGTCGTGCAGGTCCTGGAGGTGGCCCCGTACCGCCGCCAGCTGCTGCTCCTTGATGTTGGTCCCGCCGATCACCGCCTCCGAGCCGGTGATGTGCGTGGTGCAGAACCGCAGATGCGGCCGGGCGTACAGCGGCGCGCAGAGGAGCTTGTGCGCCCCACCTCGCTGATCCACCGGCAGGTCGTACTTCTGGGCGGTGCCGAGCTGCCGCCGGCTGAAGAGGGCGATGCCGAACGGCTCACCGTCGCAGGTCGTCTCCCGGATGGTCGCGAAGCGGGCGAAGCTGTCGCCTTCGGGCCAACCGTCCGCCTCCAGCCGGTTCTGCAGCGCTTTGTACTGGCTCCAGCAGAGTTCGTTGAAGGCCGCGAAATCCGCCTTCCGGTTCACGATCGACGCGGCGGCGGCTTCGACCATGCCGGTGGTCGTGGATCCGTCGTTCATCTTCCAGCCGGACACATTCCACTGCCACACGTTGACGGTCTCGACCACCGAGTCGGCGGCGCGTGCCGTGCTCCCGGGCAGCAGCGTCGCGCCGAACGCCACCACCGCCACCAGTAAGCGGGCGTGCATTCTCATCTCACATACTCCGATCTCGGATGTACCCGTCGTTCGGTGTACAGGCGTTGTCGGTGAGCCCTGCGGGTCCGGCCGGTCCCCGACATCCCGCGCTCTTCGCGCGGTAACTCAACGATGGTGAGTTGATGATAGGTCAACCCCGAGATGAACTCAACACTTGATGAGTTGACCGCCGGTGCCGATCCGGCGCCGGTCCCGGCGACGCCGGTGCACGACGGCGACGTCGCGGAACGTCGGAGAGCGGCTGCCGCGCCGCTGCCTCGCCTAAGCCCCCGACCCCGAGACCGGCTGGGGGAGGGGCAGGGCGGGGCCCGCGTGCGGGGTGAACAGGTGGCGGTCGAGGTGGTCGACCGCGTAGTCGATGGCGCCCATCACCACGCACTCGTCGCCCAGTGCCGACGCCCGTACCTCCGGCATGCGCAGGCACGCCCGCTCCAGGCGCTCGCGCAGCGGCCCCAGCAGCACGTCGGCCGAGCGGGAGAACCCGCCGCCGAGCACCACGACCTGAGGATCCAGCAGCAGCACCATGGCGGCCGTCCCCACCGCCAGGTCGTCCACGTACCGGCCGACGGCCGCCAGCGCCGCCGGGTCGCCGTCGCGTGCCGCCGCCAGCGTGAAGCCCGCCGCGTCCTCGCCGGGCGTGCCGGGTGGGACGACCTCGCAGGCGTTGAGGTGGTCGGGCGCGTCGTACCAGCGGGCCTCCGGCAGCATGACGATCTCGCCGGCGGCCGCGCCGAACCCCCGGTGCACCTTGCCGTCGATGATCAGACCGGTGCCCATCCGCCGCCCCACGTGCAGGAACACCACGTCACGCGCCCCGCGCGCCGCGCCGCGCCGGGCCTCGGCGAGGGCTGCCAGGCGGCTGTCGTTCTCGACCAGCACCTCGCACGGGAACATGCGCGCCAGCTCACCCGCCAGGTCCAGGCCCGTCCAGGCCGGGATCGCCGCAGAGAACAGCACGCGGCCCTCGGGGGAGACGACGCCCGTGGTCCCGGCCGCCACCAGCCACAGGTCGGACGCGGTCCGGCCGCTGAGCGCCAGGCAGCCGGACACCGCGCGCTCGATCGCGGCCAGCCGCTCCTCCAGCGGGGCGTCGGGCCGTACGGGCTGGCGGGTCTCGGCGAGGATGTCGCCGTCCAGGTCGGAGAGCGCGGCCCGGATGTTGTGCCCGCCTATGTCCACCCCGACGAGGTGGCCGCAGTCGGCGCGGAAGCGGTAGCGGCGCGCCGGCCTGCCCATCGTGCCGGGGCTCGGCGGCACCTCCTCCACCCAGCCCAGCTGCGCCAGCTCGTCCACCACCTCCTTGGTGGACGGCCGGGACAGGCCCGTGCGCTCGGCCAGCGCCGACAGCGTGAGCGGCTCGCCGCCCCGCAGCGCCCTGATCGCGGTCAGCGCGTTGAGCTGCCTGAGCCGCGACAGGTCACCGCCGCGAACATCGGCCATCGCCGCTCCTAATGTAGGTCTCCTCTGTAACTGACCATTATGCCAGCGTTCAGCTGCTCGCGGCGTGCCGGTAGTGGCCGCCTATATCGTGCTATTTCGGCCATTGACCCTTCGGAACGCCTGGTGCTACTAATGAAGCGCTCCTTCGTAAGTAGAGAGAGATGAGGGACCGATGTCGTTCGCGGATGTCGGCGAGATCAGGTGTGATCCGGAGCGGGGGCGGGTCTTCGAGCACGGATGGCAGTCGTGGAGCCCCACCGGTTCCTACCGGCTCGGCGAGACCCCGCCGCGCCCGGCGGACCGCAACATCCAGACGCTCTGCTACCGCCCGGAGACCCCCGTCCCGGACGGCGTGTTCCAGGGCGAGGGCCTGCTGGCGGTCGACCCGGGTGACGGGCCGGTCCAGCTCTGGTCCGCGCCCGGCCCGCAGGCGGTGCCCTCCATCCGGGCGCGCCGGGAGGGCGGGCGGCTGGTCGTCTCGGCGGACGGTCCCGTACGGCACATCCAGGCGGACGGCCCGATGGACACGGCCCTGCGCGACTGGGCCGCCGACCTGGCCGCCGACCGGGCCGCCGGCAGGACCGCGGGGCAGGCGACCGGCGCCTTCCCCGCCGTCCCGCCGATGTGGTGCACCTGGTACGGCTACTGGGACAAGGTCACCGAGGCCGACGTCCTCGACAACCTCCGCCTGGTGGAGCGACACGGGCTGGCGGCGGACATGATCCTCGTGGACGACGGCTACGAGGCGGGCATCGGCGACTGGCTGGAGCCCCGGCCCGGGTTCGGCTTGCTGGAGCGGGCCGTCGGCGCCGTCATCGGAACGGGCCGCCGCGCCGGCATCTGGACCGCCCCCTTCCTGGCCGGCCACGGCAGCCGCCTCTTCCAGGAGCACCCCGACTGGATGGTGGGCGGCGCCCACGCCGGTCA
The DNA here is from genome assembly GCF_040605905.1 of Nonomuraea sp. NPDC005501. Classification (NCBI taxonomy): domain Bacteria; kingdom Bacillati; phylum Actinomycetota; class Actinomycetes; order Streptosporangiales; family Streptosporangiaceae; genus Nonomuraea; species Nonomuraea sp. NPDC005501. The sequence continues at coordinate 32,815 of NZ_JBEXDT010000093.1, forward strand.
CATGTGGGACCAGGACCTGGCCGTCCTCGACGTGACGCACCCCGGCGCCGCCGCCTACCTCGTGGACGTCTTCCGCGCGTTCGCCACGCTCGGCATCACCCACTTCAAGCTCGACTACCTGTACGCCGGGGCGCTGCCGGGCGTACGGCACGAGGACCTCGACCCCGTCGCCGCGTACCGGCGCGGGCTGGAACTGATCAGGCAGGGGGCGGGGCCGGCGGCCACGCTGCACGGGTGCGGCGCGCCGATGCTGCCCAGCCTCGGCCTGGTCGACGTCATGCGGGTCAGCCCGGACATCGCCCCCACGCTCCACCCGCGCTCCGGCGACATCAGCCAGCCGTCGCAGCTCGGCGCGCGGCTGACCGGAGCGGCCCGGGAGTTCCTGCACGCGCGGTGGTGGGTGAACGACCCCGACTGCCTCATCGTCCGCCCCGAGGTGGAGGCGCGCGAGGAATGGGCAGCGCACATCGAGGCGAGCGGCGGGCTGCGCGGCTCCAGCGACCCGATCATGGCCCTCGACGCCTGGGGGCTGGAGACCACCCGCCGCCTGCTGACACCGACCCGGACGGACCCGTCGTGACCGGCCGGCGACGGCGCGGCGACTGGTACGCGTACCTGTTCGTCGCGCCCAGCCTGCTGGGCGTCGTCGCCTTCCTCCTCCTGCCGGTCGTCATCGTGCTCGTCCTGAGCCTGTTCCGCTGGGAACTGCTGTCGGCGCCCGTGTTCGTCGGGCTGGAGAACTACGCGCGGCTGGCCGGCGACGGCGAGGCGTGGCACTCGCTCTGGGTCACGGTCCTGTACGTCCTGCTGTGCATCCCGCTCCAGACCGTCCTCGCCCTGGCGCTCGCCCTGCTGCTCGACCGGCGGCTCAAGGGCGTCCGGTTCCTGCGGTCGCTGTTCGTGATCCCCTGGATGGCCACCCCGATCGTCATGGGCCTCGTCTGGGACTGGATCTTCGACCCGCGTGACGGGGCGCTCAACCGGGCCCTGCACCTGGTCGGCGTCGCCGGGCCCGACTGGCTGTCCGACCCCCGCTGGGCGCTGCCCGCCGTGGCGCTGGTCAACGTGTGGCAGCACACCGGCTACACCATGCTGTTCTTCCTGGCCGGCCTGCAGGGCATCCCCAAGGAGCTGTACGACGCGGCCTCCACCGACGGCGCCACCCCGGCCCAGCGGTTCTGGAGGATCACGCTGCCCCTGCTCAACCCCACGACGTTCTTCGTCACCGTGACCAACCTGATCGGCGCCTTCCAGGTCTTCGACACGATCTTCGTGATGACCGACGGGGGCCCGAGCCGGAGCACCGACGTGCTCAACTTCAGGATCTTCGGCACCGCGTTCCGGGAGTTCGACTTCGGCTACGCCTCGACGCTGTCGATGCTGCTGTTCGCCGTCATCCTCGTGGTGACGCTGGCGCAGGTCAGGTTCTTCGGCAAGCGCACCACCTACGACCTGAGCTGAGAGCCGGAGAGCACCGTGACGACATCGTTCAGACGCGTGGCGCTGTACGCCGTGCTCGCGGCCGGCGCGTTCGTGTCCGTCTTCCCCTACCTGCTCGTCGTGCTGACCGCACTCAAGACGCGGCGGCAGCTCAGCACCACCGAGCCGTGGCTGCCCGCCCTGCCTCCGTCCACGGCGAACCTGGCCGAGATCCTCGGCGGCGACTTCCCCCGCTACCTGCTCAACACGGTCGCCATGACGGCCCTGCTCACGCTGGGGCAGCTCGTGTTCACGACGTTCGCCGCGTACGCCTTCGCCCGGCTGCGCTTCCGCGGGCGTGACGCGCTGTTCTGGCTGTACGTGGCGACGATGATGGTGCCGGGCGCCGTCACCGTCATCCCGCTGTTCCTCATCATGCGCGAGCTCGGCGCGGTCGACACCTGGTACGGCCTGCTCGCCCCGTTCATCCTCGGCACCCCGTACGGGATCTTCCTGATGCGGCAGTTCTTCAGGAGCCTGCCCTCGGGACTGGAGGAGGCGGCGCGCATCGACGGCGCGGGGCCGCTGACCATCCTGGTCCGGATCCTGCTGCCGCTGTGCCGGCCGGCCATCGGCACGCTCGCCATCATCACCGTCGTCTCGTCGTGGAACAGCTTCCTCTGGCCGCTGATCATCACCAGCGGCGAGGAGACCAAGGTGGTCACGGTGGCCATGGCCGTGCTCAAGAACGGCATCGGCGTCGACCACGGCCTCATCATGGCGGGCGGCCTGATCGCGCTCGCCCCCATGGTCGTGATCTTCGTCTTCTTCCAGAAGTACATCGTCCGGTCGGTGGTCCTCACCGGCCTCAAGTGAGACTCGACTGAGAGAGGTCGGCGTAGCATGACAACCCCCCGAATCCGCCGGGCCGTGTCCCTGTCCGTCGCCGCCGCGCTCACCCTCACCGCCTGCGGCGGGGGCGGCGGAGGCGGCGCGGACGGCGGCGGCGAGGTCACCCTGACGTACCGGCTGTGGGACGAGCAGCAGAAGGCCGGCTACGAGAAGGTCATGGCCGCCTTCGAGAAGGCCAACCCGTCGATCGACGTCAAGATCGAGCTGCTGCCGTACGACCAGTACTGGACGAAGCTCACGGCCGACGCCGTGGCGGGCACCGCGCCCGACGTCTTCTGGATGACGCCCACCCAGTTCCCCGAGTACGTCACCAAGGGCGTGCTCAGCCCCGTGCCGGTGGACACCGCGAAGTACCACAAGACCGTGGTGGAGGCGTTCACCTACCAGGGCAAGCAGTACGGGATGCCCAAGGACTGGGGCGTCGTCGGCCTGCTCTACAACAAGGACCTGTTCGAGAAGGCCGGCGTCGAGATGCCGGACACGCTGACCTGGAAGCCCGACGGGTCCGGCACGTTCCTGGAGACCGCCCGCAAGCTCACAGCCGACGAGGCCGGCAAGCACCCCGGAGACCCCGGCTTCGACCCGGACAAGGTGAAGACGTACGGCTTCCTGTCCTGGAACCACTACCAGACGCAGTGGATGAACTGGGTCAACGGCAACGGCGGGAAGCTGCTCGACAAGCCCTTCGGCACGTACACCTTCAACGACGAGGCGAGCGTGCAGGCGCTGCAGTTCGGCGTGGACCTGGTGAACAAGTACCACGTCTCGCCGCCCGCCACCCGGACCAACCCGCCCACCGGCAAGGCCACCGACATGTTCAAGGCCGGCGAGGTGGCCATGTTCCCGGCCAACAACGCCTTGCTGCCGTTCGTGGTGCCCGACTCCGCGTTCGAGGTCGGCGTCGCCCCCATGCCCGAGGGCCCGGCCGGCCGGGCGGTCAACCTCAACGGCCTGGCCGAGGCCGTCTACGCCAGGAGCAAGCACCCGGAGGAGGCGGCGCGGCTGGCCGCCTACCTCGGCACCGAGGAGCCGCAGAAGCTCATGGCCGACGAGGGTTACGTGTTCCCCGCGCTCAACGGCCTCAGCCAGGGTTATGTCGACCACTGGGCCAGGACCGCCAAGCTCGACGTGTCGGCCCTCGTGAAGGAGGCCGAGGGCATGACCTTCCCCCTCCCGGTGACCACCGGCTTCACCGGCTTCGAGACCAAGCTCAACCAGATCTTCAACGAGATGTACCTCGGCCGTCTGACGCCCAAGCAGGCCGCCGACCAGGCGGTCACCGAGGGCAACGCCACCGTCAAGTAGGGAGCCCCCCATGATCACCCGGCGTGCTTTTCTCGCCGGGGTCCCGCAGGCCGAGATCCTGCGCGACATGCTCAAGGACTGGGGGCTGGCGCTCGACCTGGTGCTGGAGCTCGTGGTCGACGACGACGAGGTGGT
>NZ_JBEXDT010000094.1:0-35221 GCF_040605905.1 Nonomuraea sp. NPDC005501
CACGCCCAAGCAGGTGCTGACCGGAGAGTTCCCGGGACGACACCAGCGCGGCTGACCGGAGCGTCCTGAGGGAAAGTCCCATAAGTCCCCCGAACGTCAGGCGTCACCTGGCGTGTCAGGTCCGCCCAATCGTCCTTCTGGTGCGGTATAACCGGGGGCGGACCGGGGAGGCGTGATGCGTGAGTCCGGCAGGGCCCAGGCCGCGGGGCGGGTCGCGGCGCGGGATCTGTTCGAGCGGGTGCGCCTGCGCTATTTCCACCTTCCCCCGGCCGTCCGCCGGGTGATGTACGCCTCGGTGCTGATCGGCTCCGTCGGCCTGGGCGCGGCCCTCGGCTGGGACCTCGCGCAGACGTTCCTCGTCACGCTGGCCCTGCTGGCCTTCGCCGCGCTCACTCTGCGCTTCCCGCGCGCCGCGGCCACCGCCGTGGTGGTGGCGGCCTGGGCCGTGCTGATGCCGGTGTTCGTGCTGCTGTTCCCGGTCGGCTCGCCCGCGCCGACGCTGCTGCTCGTGCTGGCCGTGCCGGTCGCCGCCGTCGCGCACCTGATCCGCTGGGTGCCGCCGTGGCTGACCGCCCTGCTGGCGCTGCTGCCCGCGGGCCTGCTCGCGGCGGCCCTGTCCCTGGTCTCCGACGTCACCGCCGTCTGGGTCGCGTACGGCGTGGCCGCCGCGGCGCTGCTCTACCGCTTCCTGCTGGCCCGCCGCGCCAAGGCCGAGATGACGGTTCAGGAGCAGGAGCAGCTACGCGTACGGGTCCGCGAGGGCAGGGCGGAGCCGCAGCACGACCGGGGCGCCGGGCCGCCCAGCATCTCCGTCGAGGACGCGCTGGGCGAGCTGGAGAGCATGATCGGCCTTTCCCCGGTCAAGGAGCAGGTGCGCTCCATCGCGGCCTCGATCGAGGCGTCCCGGCTGCGGGCCGAGGCCGGCTACACGGCCGGCCGGCCGACCCGCCACTTCGTCTTCTCCGGGCCGCCGGGCACCGGCAAGACGAGCGTGGCCCGCACCCTGGCGAAGATCTTCTACGCGTTCGGCCTGCTGGACACCCCGTACGTGGTGGAGGCGCAGCGCGCCGACCTGGTCGGCGAGTTCCTCGGCGCGACCGCGATCAAGACGAACGAGCTGGTCGACCGGGCCCTCGGCGGCGTGCTGTTCATCGACGAGGCGTACAGCCTGGTCAACTCCTCCGACGGGCAGCCCGACCGGTTCGGCGCGGAGGCGGTGCAGACCCTGCTCAAGCGGGCCGAGGACGACCGCGACCGGCTGATCATCATCCTGGCCGGCTACGAGCAGGAGATGGCCGGCTTCCTGGCCTCCAACCCGGGCCTGGCCAGCCGTTTCGCCACCCGGGTGCGCTTCCCCGGCTACTCTCCCACCGAGCTGGCCGAGATCACCGAGCTGCTCCAGCGGCGCCGGGGCGACACGATGTCCGGCGAGACCAGGGCCGCGCTGCTCGGCCTGTTCGAGGACGTGCAGCGGCGCGGGCTGGTGGACGAGCTGGGCAACGCCCGGTTCGCGCGCAGCCTGGTGGAGGCGGCCGCGCAGGCCCGCGACGTGCGGGTGGTGGGCGCGGGCGGCACCCCGACCACCGAGGACCTGGTGACCACCACCACGCCCGACGTGACCAAGGCGTTCAACGACCTGACCGCCCGTTTCCGCGGCCACGAGGCCACGCCGACGCTGGAGGAGGCGCTCGGCGACCTCGACCGGATGGCCGGGCTGGCGCCGGTCAAGCGGCAGGTCCACGCCATCGCCGCGCAGCTCCAGGTGGCCCGGATGCGCCAGGAGCGTGGCCTGCCCACGCCGCCGCAGACGCGGCATTTCGTGTTCGTCGGGCCGCCCGGCACCGGCAAGACGACAGTGGCGCGGGTCCTCGGACGGGTGTTCGCCGCGCTGGGGCTGCTCGCCCGCCCCGACGTGGTGGAGGCGCAGCGGGCCGACCTCGTGGGCCAGCACCTCGGCGCGACCGCGATCAAGACCAACGAGCTGGTCGACCGGGCCCTCGGCGGCGTGCTGTTCATCGACGAGGCGTACAGCCTGGTCAACCCCGGCTACTCCGGCGGCGACGCGTTCGGCGCCGAGGCCGTGCAGACCCTGCTCAAGCGCGCCGAGGACGACCGCGACCGGCTCGTCATCGTGCTGGCCGGTTACGAGCGCGAGATGGACGCCTTCCTCGCCACCAACCCGGGCCTGGCCAGCCGCTTCGGCCAGCGCGTCGCCTTCCCCAGCTACGCGCCGTCCGAGCTGTCGGAGATCGCGGTGCTGCTGGCGGAGAAGTCCGGTGACCGCTTCGACGAGGCCGCGCTGCGCGACCTCGACGAGGTCTTCGCCTGGGTGTGCGACGAGCGGCTGATCGACGGGCTCGGCAACGGCCGCTTCGCGCGGTCGCTGTTCGAGCGGGCGGCGATGCGCCGCGACGTGCGGCTGGCCGCGCTGGCCTCCCAGGGCGGCTCCGCCACCTCCGCCGAGCTGACCACGATCACCAGCGAGGACGTGCGGACCGCCGTGGACGAGCTCTCCGGCCGCTGAACTCCCATCGTCGAACGCCGGTCACCGAACTCTCCGGTCGTTCACCCGACACGTCCTGGCACCCTCCCCGTCGCATGGTGTAGCTATATGACTACGCATCGTGCGCTGGAGGGGGGAGGATGGCGGGATTCCTGGCCCGCAGGCTGCTCAACTATCTCGTGCTCGTCGCCGTCGCCGCGAGCCTGGCGTACATGCTGGCCGCCACCGCCCTCGACCCGCGCTCCAACTACGCCGACCGCACCCCCAAGCCGCCCCCGGCCGTGGTCGACGCCCAGCTGACCGCGCTCAACCTCAACGACCGGACCCCGCTGCTCCAGCGCTACGCCACCTGGGCGGACGGGGTGCTGCACGGCGACTTCGGCAAGACCGTCACCGGGTCGCCGGTCAACGACGACATCGGCCGCCGGGCCGGCGTCACGTTCCGCCTCGTGATGCTCGGGCTGATCTTCGGCAGCGTCGGCGGGGTGCTGCTCGGCGCCCTGGCCGCGGTCCGGCAGTACGGGTGGTTCGACCGCGCGTCGGCGGCCCTGTCGTTCGCGGTGCTCGCGGTGCCCGTGGTCGTGCTGGCCAACATGCTCATCCTGCTCGGCACCTGGGTCAACGACCGGCTCGGCACCCAGGTCTTCCTGGTCAGCGGCGAGTACAGCGGCGACCTCGACACCGGCTTCTGGGGCAACGTGCTCGACCGGATCCAGCACCTCATCCTGCCGACGATCTCGCTGTCGCTGGCGCTGGTCGCCGTCTTCAGCCGCTACCAGCGCAACATGATGCTCGACGTGCTCGGCGCCGACTACGTCCGCACCGCCCGGGCCAAGGGGCTGAGCAGGCGCGCCGCCCTGACCCGTCACGCGCTGCGCACCGCGCTGGTGCCGGTCATGACCTACTTCGCGTTCACGTTCGGCGCGCTGCTGACCGGCGCCACGTTCACCGAGAAGATCTTCGGCTGGCACGGGCTCGGGGAGCAGCTCATCAACTCCATCTTCACCAACGACGTCAACACCGTGGCGGCCATCGCGCTCCTCGCCGCCGTGGCGGTGCTGTGCGCCTCGCTGGCCTCCGACCTGCTGCACGCCGCGCTCGACCCGCGGGTGAGAACCGGATGACGCTCCCGGAGGAGGAGCTGGCCGAGGAGCTGACACCCGGCCTCCCCGGCGGCGGGCCGCGCCGGGCGCCGTCCCGGGGCCGGGTCGTCGTCCGGCGGTTCCTGCGCTCCCGGCAGGGGACGGCCGGCCTGGCGGTCCTCGTGGTCATGTTCCTGCTGGCGTTCGCCGGGCCGCCGCTCAGCCCGTGGTCCTACACCGACCGCGACTTCACCGCGTTCCTCCAGCCGCCGTCGGCGCGCCACTGGTTCGGCACCCTGCAGACCGGCGCCGACGTCTACGCGGTGACGCTGCGCGGCATGCAGAAGTCGCTCGTCGTGGGCCTGCTGGCCGCGCTGGTCTCCACCGCGCTGGCCGCGCTCGTCGGGGCGTTCGCCGGTTATTTCTCCGGCTGGGGCGACCGGACGCTGACCTGGCTGACCAACCTGCTGCTCGTGCTGCCCGCGTTCCTCATCCTGGCGATTATGTCGCCGCTGTTCGGTGAGGGGACATGGGTGTTGTTCGTGCTCATGCTGGCGCTGTTCCTCTGGATGGTCACATCCAAGATCGTTCGCGGCATGACGATCTCGCTGAAGCGGCGGGAGTACATCCAGGCCGCCCGGTTCATGGGCGTGCGCCCGGTGACGATCATCTTCCGGCACGTGCTGCCCAACCTGTCGTCGCTGCTCATCGTGGACGCCACCCTCAACGTCAGCGCGGCCATCCTCACCGAGACCTCGCTGTCGTACTTCGGCTTCGGCATCCAGCCGCCCGACGTGTCGTTCGGCACGCTCATCGCCGACGGCTCCAAGACCGCCGTCTACGCGCCGTGGACGTTCTGGTTCGTGGCCGGGCTGCTCGTCGTCACCGTACTGGCCGTCAACCTCGTCGGCGACGCCCTGCGGGACGCCTTCGACCCCACGTCCACGAGGCCGCGATGACACCCGCCACCACGCCCCTCCTGCAGGTCCGCGAGCTCGACGTCTCCTTCGGCGGCGTGCCGGCCGTGCGCCGCGTTTCCTTCGAGGTACGGCCGGGCGAGGTCCTCGGCGTCGTCGGCGAGTCCGGGTCCGGCAAGTCGGTCACCGCCTCGGCCGTCATGGGGCTGCTGCCGCCCTCCGCCCGGGTCTCCGGCTCGGTGCTGCTGCACGGCAGGGAGCTGGTCGGCGCCCGTGACAAGGACCTGAACGGCCTGCGCGGGCGGACCATGTCGATGGTCTTCCAGGACCCGCTGTCCGCCCTCACCCCCGTCTACCGGGTCGGCGACCAGATCGCCGAGGCCGTGCGCGTCCACCAGCGGGTCACCAAGGAGCAGGCCCTGGTCAAGGCCGTGTCCCTGCTCGACCTCGTCGGCATACCCAACCCCGCCGAGCGGGCGCTGGCCTTCCCCCACGAGTTCTCCGGCGGCATGCGTCAGCGCGCGATGATCGCGATGGCCATCGCCAACGACCCCGACCTCATCATCTGCGACGAGCCGACGACCGCGCTCGACGTCACCATCCAGGCGCAGGTGCTGGAGGTGCTGAAGAAGGCCCGTGACGAGACGGGCGCCGCCATCATCATGATCACCCATGACATGGGCGTGGTGGCCGGGTTCGCCGACCGGGTGCTCGTCATGTACGCGGGCCGGCCGGTCGAGGTGGGCGGCGTGGACGACGTCTACTACCGGCCCGGCATGCCGTACACGGTGGGGCTGCTCAGGTCGATCCCGCGGGTCGACCGCGGCGCGCGGCGGGCGCTGGAGCCCATCGAGGGTGGTCCGCCCTCGCCCGCGGCGCTGCCGCCGGGCTGCCCGTTCGCGCCGCGCTGCCCGCTGCGGATCGCCGACTGCGACGAGGCGGAGCCGCCGCTGTTCGAGATCGGCCCCGGTCATCTGGCCGCCTGCATCCGGTGGGAGGAGGTGGTCCCGGCCCCTGCCGAGGCGCCGCCCGGCCCCGAGCCCGCGACCGTGGCCGTACCGCGCGGTGAGCCGGTGCTGCGCGTGGAGGGCCTGGTCAAGGACTATCCGCTGATGCGCGGCGCCGTGTTCAAGCGCCGCGTCGGCACCGTACACGCCGTGGCCGGGGTCGGTTTCGAGATCCGCGAGGGCGAGACGCTCGGCCTGGTCGGCGAGTCGGGCTGCGGCAAGACCACGACCCTGCTGGAGATCCTGGAGCTGGCCAGACCCCAGGAGGGACGGATCGTCGTGTTCGGCCACGACACCGCCCGGCTCGGCGCGGCCGAGCGGATGGCGGTCCGGCGCGACATGCAGGTCGTCTTCCAGGACCCGCTGGCCTCGCTCGACCCCCGCATGACCGTCCACGACATCGTCGCCGAGCCGCTGCGCACGCACGGCGGCACGGAGCCGCGGGGGAGCGCAGGCCGGCGCGTCGCGGAGCTGCTCACGCTCGTCGGCCTGGCGCCCGAGCACGCCGAGCGCTACCCGCAGGACTTCTCCGGCGGCCAGCGGCAGCGCATCGGCATCGCCCGCGCCCTCGCGCTGGAGCCCCGGCTGCTGGTCCTCGACGAGCCGGTCTCGGCGCTGGACGTGTCCATCCAGGCCGGAGTGATCAACCTGCTCGCCGAGCTGAAGGCCAGGCTCGGCCTGTCGTACCTGTTCGTGGCGCACGACCTGGCCGTGGTCCGGCACATCGCCGACCGGGTCGCCGTCATGTACCTCGGCCGCATCGCCGAGATCGGCTCCGTCGACGCGGTCTACGACGCCCCCGCCCACCCGTACACCCAGGCGCTGCTGTCCGCCATCCCGCTGCCCGACCCCGTCCGCGAGCGCTCGCGCAGGCGGATCCTCCTCGAAGGTGACCTCCCCAGCCCGGCCGATCCGCCGTCGGGCTGCCGCTTCCGCACCCGGTGCCCGAAGTTCCGCGCGGTGCTGACCGAGACCGAGCGCACGCTCTGCGTCGAGGTGGAGCCCGACGTGCTGCCCGTGGGTACGCCGGCCGGCGACCAGGGCGCGGCCTGCCATTACGCGGAGAAGCTCGAAGTCGTCTAAACCAGGAGAACCCGATGAAGGCACCACGCCCGGCCAGAGTCGCCCGGACCGCCGTCGCCCTGACCCTCGCCCTGTCCGCGCCGCTGACGCTGTCCGGCTGCGGCGGCGGACAGGGCGCTGGAGGGGGCCCCGGCGACGAGACCGTCCGGGCCGTCAAGGCGTACGACATCAACCCCCAGCCGCGCGAGAAGGTCAAGGACGGCGGCACGCTGCGCTGGGGGGTCAACGAGTTCCCCGCGCAGTGGAACCGCAACCACGTCGACGGCAACCTCGCCGTGGCCGCCGTGATCAGCAACGCCCTGCTGCCCGCTCCGTTCCTGTCGGACCAGAAGGCGGTGATCAGCCCCAACCCCGACTACGTGCTCGACGCGAAGCTCACCTCCCGTGAGCCACGGCAGGTGGTCACCTACCGGCTCAACCCGAAGGCCCGCTGGTCCGACGGCAAGCCCATCACGTGGGCCGACTACGAGGCCCAGTGGCAGGCGCTCAACGGCAAGGACCCGCGCTACCGCATCGTCAGCTCCACCGGCTACCAGGACATCCAGAAGGTCGCCCGGGGCAAGGACGACCACGAGGTGGTGGTGACCTTCGCCCGGCCGTTCGGCGACTGGCAGTCGCTGTTCGGGCCGCTGCTGCCCGCCTCGGCCAACCGCACGCCCGACGCGTTCAACAACGCGTGGCTGAACAGGATCCCCGCGACCGCGGGGCCGTTCCGGCTCAAGGGCTTCGACCAGACCGCCAAGACCATCACGCTGGTCCGCGACGACCACTGGTGGGGGCAGCGGGCCAAGCTCGACCAGATCGTCTACCGCGCCTCCGAGCAGGACTCCCTGATCGGCGCGTTCGGCAACGGTGAGCTCGACGTCGCCGACATCGGCCCCTCCGCGCCCGACTACGCCCGCGCCCGCACCACCCGCAACGCGCAGGTGCGCCAGGCGGCCGGCCCCGACTTCCGGCACATCACCTTCAACGGCTCCAGCGACCTGCTGCGCGACCAGCGGGTCCGCCAGGCCGTCCAGCTCGGCGTCAACCGCCAGGCCATCGCCCAGTCCGACCTGCAGGGCCTCGACTGGCCGATCGCGCCGCTGGACAACCACTTCTTCATGAACACCCAGGAGGGCTACCAGAACAACGCCGGCCCGCTCGGCGCCTACAACCCGGCACGCGCCAAGCAACTCCTCGACGAGGCCGGCTGGAAGCAGTCCGGCGCCGTGCGGCAGAAGGACGGCAGGCCGCTGGCGCTGCGCTTCGTCGTGCCCTCCGGCGTGCAGGTGAGCAAGTCGGAGGCGGAGCTGACGCAGAGCATGCTGAGCCAGATCGGGGTGCAGGTCTCGATCCAGGCCGTGCCCGGCGACGACTTCTTCACCAAGTACGTCATCCCCGGCAACTTCGATCTGACCGCCTTCGCCTACATCGGCACCCCGTTCCCTGTGTCGAGCAGCTACGGGATCTACGCGAACGCACCGGACGGCAAGACGTGGAACGCCAACTTCGGGCGGACCGGGTCGAAGGCCATCGACGACGCCATGAACAAGGCCGGCCAGAGCCTGGACCCGGCCCGCGCCCGGGCCGCCACCAACGAGGCCGACCGGCTCATCTGGGAGGAGGTCAACGTCCTGCCGCTCTACCAGCGCCCGCAGAACGTCGCCGTGCGCGCCGACCTCGCCAACGTGGGCGCCCGCGGCTTCTACGACCTGCGCTACCAGGACATCGGCTTCACCCCGTGACCCGGGCCGGCTGAGGCGACGGGGCCGCCGCAGCGAGACTGTCGGCGGCGTCCGGTAGAACGGTCCGGTGACGACTTCGCTGACCTGGCCCCAGATCCTCGCCTGGCGTCTGCGCCGGCAGTTCGTCGCCGGCCCCCGTCCCAGCGCCGAGCCGGACGTCGTGGCGGTCGCCCGGCGGCTGTGCGGGGTGCAGGCGCAGGTGGCATCGTCGGCGCGGCTGGCCGTGGCCGTCAGGAGCGCCCGCCCCGACCCGGCCGAGCCGGACCGGGCGCTCTGGGACGCCCGCACCCTGGCCAAGACGTGGGTCATGCGGGGCACCCTGCACCTGGTGCCCTCCGACACGCTGCCCGACCTGTGCTCGGCGCTCGGCACGCTGCGCTTCTGGGAGAAGGGGTCCTGGCAGCGCGGCCACGGCGTCACCGCGGCCGAGATCGAGGCCGTCATCGACGCCGTGCCGCGGGCGCTGGGGGACAAGCCGCTGACCCGCGAGGAGCTGGTCGACGCCGTCGTCGAGGTGACCGGCGACGGCCACCTCAGACAGGCGCTGACCTCCGGATGGGGCGCCCTGCTCAAGCCGCTCAGCCGCCTCGGCGAGCTGTGCTACGGGCCGCCGCGCGGGGGCAGGGTCACCTTCGCCGCCCCGAGCCGCTGGCTGCCCGGCTGGCCCGCGGAGCCGCCGCCCCAGGAGGAGGCCGGGGTGCGGGTGGCGCGGGCGTTCCTCGGGGCGCACGGGCCGGCGACGCCGGAGATGTTCGACAAGTGGCTGTTCGGCGGGGTGGCGCGCAAGGCAGTGCTCAAGGCGTGGTTCCGCGACCTCGCGCCCGAGCTCACGGAGGTGGACGCCGGTGACGGCCGCACGCTGCTCGCGCTGACCGAGCACCTCGACGGACTGGCCGCCACCCGGCCGTCGGAGGAGGTCCACCTGCTGCCGGGCTTCGACCCGTACATCCTGGGCGCGCCCCGCGACCTGGAGCCGCTCGTCCCGGCCGCCGTCAAGGCGAAGGTCAGCCGCCAGGCGGGCTGGATCTCACCCGTCGTCCTGTACGGCGGACGGGTGGCCGGCGTGTGGCGGCCGGAGCGCGGCCGGGCCGTGGTGGAGCTGTTCGAGCCGGTCCCCGGCGCCGCCCTGGACCAGGCCGTCGCCCTCGTGGAGTCCCGCCTGGCCGCGGTCCCGGCCGAGACGGCCGAGGAGGCGGAGGCCTGACCGCCCGAAGGCACGGGTCTGCGAGACTTGCGGCATGCGGCGTCCCTTCACCCAGGTCGATGTGTTCACCTCCGTTCCGTACCGGGGCAACCCCCTTGCCGTCGTCCTCGACGGAAAGGGGCTGACCACGGAGGAGATGCAGCGCTTCGCCTGCTGGACGAACCTGTCGGAGACCACGTTCGTGCTGCCGCCCGGGAACCCGGCCGCCGACTACCGGGTCCGGATCTTCACCACGACGTCCGAGCTGCCCTTCGCCGGCCACCCCACGCTCGGCACGTGCCACGCCTGGCTCGCGGCCGGGGGCACGCCCAAGGCCGCCGGTGAGATCGTGCAGGAGTGCGGCGTCGGGCTGGTCCGGGTGCGCAGGACGGAGGACGGGCTGGCGTTCTCCGCGCCGCCCCTGATCCGGTCCGGGCCCGTGGAGGAGGCGTTCGCCGCGCACGTGGCGGCCCTGCTGCGCGTCGACCGGAGCGAGATCGTCGACATCGAGTGGGCCGACAACGGCCCCGGCTGGGTGGCGGTGCTGCTGCGCGACGCCGACGCCGTGCTCGCGGTGGAGCCGGGGCTCGTGGACTGCTTCATCGGCGTGGCCGGCCCGCACCCGGAGGGCGCGCCGTACGCGTTCGAGATGCGGGCGTTCTGCCCGTTCGACGGCGGCACCGTCGAGGACCCGGTGACGGGCAGCCTCAACGCCTCGGTGGCCCAGTGGCTGCTGCGCACCGGCCGGGCGAGCGCGCCGTACGTCGCCGCCCAGGGCACGCGGCTCGGCCGGTCCGGGCGGGTGCACATCACCACCGGCGACGACGGCGGCGTCTGGGTGGGCGGCTCCACCGTCACGTGCGTCACCGGCCAGGTGGAGCTCTGACCTTCGCGGCCCGGCCGGATCAGGTGACGCGGTGGGTGGTGAAACGGACCGCGTCGCCCGGCCTGAGCTGGGCGGCCACCGCGAGGTCGGCCGTCACCACCACCGCGATCACCGGGTAGCCGCCCGTCGGCGGGTGGTCGGCGAGGAACACGATCGGCTGCCCGCTCGGCGGCACCTGGAGCGCACCGGCGACCATGCCCTCGCTGGGTAGTTCCCCCTCCCGCGCCCGCGCCAGCTCCCGGCCGTTCAGCCGCACCCCGACGCGGTTGCTGTCCTGGCTGACCACGTACGGCCGCTCGCACAGCGCCGCCAGCGCGCCCGGGACGAACCAGTCGTCGCGCGGCCCCGGCAGCACCCGCAGCACGGCCGGCCGGGGCCCGCGCGCGGGCGCGAGGTCGGCGACGATCGGCTCCAGGCCCGCCACGGCGCCCACGGGCAGCACCGCCCCGGCCCGCAGCGGCTCGGGCCCCAGACCGGACAGCGAGTCGGTGGAGCGGCTGCCGAGCACCGGCTCGACCGCCACGCCGCCGCGCACCGCCAGGTAGCTCCGCAGGCCCCACGCGGGCGTCCCGAACCGCAGCTCGGTCCCGGCCGGGACCCAGAACGGCACCGCGGCGCCGGCGGCGGGCGCGCGCCACCCGCTCATGCGCCCCTCCGCGCCGGACAGCGCAGGGGCGGGCACGGCCGTGAGCGGGCATGGGGCGCCCGTGACGGCGACCCAGGCGCCCGCGTGGAAGGCCAGGCGCGCCCCGCCGTACGTCAGCTCGATCCCCGCCAGCGCCTCCGGGTTGCCCACCAGGCGGTTGGCCAGCCGCAGGGCGTCCGCGTCGGCCGCGCCGGAGCCGGGCACGCCCAGGTGGGCGAGGCCGGGCCGCCCGAGGTCCTGGACCGTCGCGTACGGCCCGGGCGCGACAACCTCGATCATGCGCGTTCGAACCTGACCCGCGTCCCCGGCCGGAACGGCGAGGGCGGCTCGGCCGTGACGTCCCACACCCGCAGCGACGTGCGGCCGAGCAGCCGCCACCCGCCGGGCGAGGCGCTCGGGTAGACGGCGGAGTACGGGCCCGCGACCGCGACCGAGCCCGCGGGCACGGACGTGCGCGGCGTGCCGAGCCGCGGCAGGTGCAGGGCCGGGTCCAGGCCGGTGAGGTAGGCGAAGCCCGGCGCGAACCCGAGCCAGCCCACCACCAGGTCCCGCCCGGTGTGCCGGGCGACCACCTCCTCGGGGGAGAGCCCGGACAGCTCCGCGACGGACGCCAGGTCCTCGCCGTCGTAGACGACCGGGATCCGCACGAGCCCCCCGGCGTCCCCCGCCGCGACGCCTCCGGCGTCCCCGGTGCCCGCCTCCTCCAACAGCCGTTCCAGGGCGGCGCGCAGCCGTCCCAGGTCCGCGCCGGGAGCCACCACGAGCACCGTCTCCGGGCCCGGCACGATCTCCACCACCCCGTCCGGCCGGTCGGCCCGCAGCAGGGCGTCCAGCCGGTGCGACACCTCCAGGGCCCCGGTCTCCACGAGCAGCCCGTGCTCCCCGGCCCCGCGGATCACGCGAACGCCTGCAGCACGACCCCGGCCTCCAGCAGCCCGTCGCGAACCGCCCGCGCCAGCCGTACCGCGTCGGGCGTGTCGCCGTGCACGCAGATCGAGCGCGCCGGCACCGGCACGGCGCTGCCGTCCACGGCCGTCACCGCGCCCTCCACGGCCATCCGCACGGCCCGCGCCGTCACCGCCTCCACGTCGTGGACGACGGCTCCCGGCTCGCGGCGCGGCACGAGCGTGCCCGCCGGCGTGTACGCCCGGTCGGCGAACGCCTCCGTGACCGTGGAGACGCCCGCGGCGGCCGCCACGGCGTGCACCGCGGACCCCGGCAGCGTGAGCAGCGGCAGCGACGGGTCGTAGTCGGCGACCGCGTCCACGACCGCGGTCGCCTGGACCTCGTCGCGGACGATCCGGTTGTACAGCGCGCCGTGCGGCTTGACGTACGAGACCCGCCCGCCCATCGCCCGCGCGATGCCGTCGACGGCGGCGAGCTGGTAGAGCACCTCGGCGCACAGCTCCTCCGGCTCGACGTCCATCTCCCGGCGACCGAAGTGGGCGAGATCGCGGTAGGACACCTGGGCGCCGATCGACACGCCGCGGTCGACGGCCGCCGCGCAGGTGCGCCTGATCGTCACCGGGTCGCCGGCGTGGAAGCCGCAGGCCACGTTCGCGCTCGTGACGACGTCGAGCAGCGCGAGGTCGTCGCCGAGCCGCCAGATCCCGAAGCCTTCGCCCAGGTCGGCGTTGAGGTCGATCACCATGGACCCATCATGGCGGCATCGCCGGCGCGGCGCGACGAACAGGGCCCGAGCCGCCGTGCCGGCCTCGCCGCCCCGAATGCCGGAAGGTGCTAGAACTCGTCCGGGATGTCGGCGATGTCGTCCAGGGCGGCGGCCAGCTCGTCGGGGTCGCCGCCGATGCGCTCGGCGATCTCGATGAGCACGTGCAGCACGTCGTGGCGGTCGTGGCCCAGGTCGAGCAGCCGCTGCGCCGCCTCCCAGAGCTGCGGGGGGTCGCCCTCCCACAGCCGGGTGGCGATCTCCTCGTGCCAGGCCAGGTGCTCCTCGTCCATCGCGCCGACGTGGTCGATCTCCAGCAGCGCCCGCCGGTCGGCCTCGTCGGCCGGGTTGAGCCGGTCGAGGTCCACCCCGTTGTGGAAGCCCTGCAGGAACGGGAACGCGAACGCCCGCCGCGCCAGCGCCGACAGGTCGCCGTCGGGCAGCAGCCGCTCCAGCAGCGGCCGGTCCAGCCCGAACGAGGTCGGGTCGCGGTACGCCTCGGGGAACTTGCCGATCGCCTCCCACACGGCGTCCAGCGTGGCCCGCAGCCCCTCCTCCGGCAGCCCGGAGCGGCGCGCCGCGAACCGCACCCACGCCGCCAGCACGTGCGGCATGGCCTCCTGCTCGGCCGTGCTCAGCATGACCTTGCGCGGCAGCCAGTCGAGCAGGAACGTCTCGCACTTGGTCGGGCTGACCCGCAGCGGCCGGCTGAAGTCCTGCTCGCAGCCGTACTCGATGATGTGGTCGGCGCAACGCGAGGCCGCCGACGGGTCCGAGAGGTGCTCGGCCGCGTCGGAGGCCAGGAACTCGGCGGCCAGCATGGCCCGCCGCTCTCGACTGTAGGGCGCCTCGATGTGCAGCGGCGCCGGCCGCTTGCGGCCCGGCGGCAGCGCCTTCAGGCGGGCGCGGGCGAAGGCGTGGTAGGCGCTGTAGCTGTCGCTGACGGGCGGCGGCGTCTTCGGCTCGCTCGTGGCCTTCATCGCCGACTCCAGCAGCGCCCTGGCCTGCTGCGGCTCGATCTCGCCGAACACCAGCATCGGGTTGCCCGCCGCCTCGGCGCGGGCCTCCTCCAGCAGCTTGTCGACCTGGGAGGAGACCCAGGCGTCGCGCGCCATGCCCGACATGTTGTGGTCGACCACCATGACCAGCGCGTGCCGGTCCTGGCCCCCCGCGGGCGTCGCCGGCGCGTCGCCGCGCTCCGGGCCGCCCTCGCCCCACCGGTAGGCGAACGTGCAGATCACCGTGTCCTGGTCGCCGTACGCGTCGCGGGAGACGTAGCAGCCGGTGGGCTTGACCGCGCCCACCCGCTCGGCCCAGCCGGGACGCGCCACGCCCGACTCCATCATCGCCAGCGCCGCGCCCTCGGCCTTGGCGCCCTGGCGGGCCGTGCCCAGGTAGGCCAGGCAGATCAGCAGCGTCAGGGACGCCGGAGTGCCCCCCTTGGCGGCGTAGTCGACCAGCCCCTCACCGAGCACCTGCTCGACGTCTCCGCCCCTGACCCGCCGTCCCCACCAGGCGCCGATCATGTCGGAGACCATCAGCTCCGCGTCGAGCGGGCTGCGGACTGCCAGCAGCTCGCGAGCCGCCTGCACCATCTCCTTGAAGACATCGTCTGGGGGGGTGCTCTCCCGGGGATCTCGTCGGTGTCGGCGCACGCCCTCACTCTCTCGCATTCCAGGCTGAAACGGTGCGTAGAACGCGGCCCGGTGACCCCGATGTTATCGGGGACTCCGTGGCGGCGGGGCGGAGTTGACGATCGCGAGCAGGTGCTCGCGCGCGACGCGCTCCACGATCTCCGGAGTCGCCGCGATGCCGAGGTGGTCGGCGCACGCGCACACGTCGGCCACGCAGCGGTCGATGGTGTCCGTGGGCACTGTCAGGAATTCCTCGGCCAGGCGGTGACTGACCGGTTCCCTGAGGAAGCGTGTGGCCAGAGCGAGCATAGGTGTGAGATTCCTCTGGATGCCCAGGGGCAAACCCCCAGGAATGGACTCAGGGCGACTTGCGCTCCCATTCCATCTTTTCTCGGGCCTGTGTCAAGCCTCCACTACGGTTGTGTTCGCATCCCCGCAAGCGCTTTCATGCGAAGCTGTTCCCATGCGCATCCAGCTCGCCCAGCGGACGGAGGCCGACGACCTGCTCGGCCGCAGTCCGCTCGCCCTCCTCATCGGCATGCTGCTCGACCAGCAGATCCCGATGGAATGGGCGTTCACGGGCCCCTACACCATCGCCCAGCGGCTCGGGCACGACCTCACGGCCGAGGAGATCGCCTCCTACGACCCCGAGGCGTTCGCGGCGCTGCTGGCGGAGAAGCCGGCGGTCCACCGCTACCCCTCCTCGATGGCGGCGCGCGTGCAGAGCCTGGCGGCCTACCTCACCGAGCAGTACGGTGGCGACCCCGAGAGGATCTGGGCCGAGGCGGCGGACGGCAAAGAGCTGCTGAAGCGGTTGCAGGCTCTTCCCGGTTACGGCAAGCAGAAAGCCCAGATATTTTTGGCACTTCTCGGCAAGCAACTGGGGGTCCGGCCGCCCGGCTGGCGGGAGGCGGCGGGACCGTACGGCGAGGAGGGATCGTTCCGGTCGGTGGCGGATGTGGTCGACGCCGACACGCTGGGCCGCGTGCGGGCCGCCAAGCAAGAGGCCAAACAGGAGGCCAAGGGGTCGGCGCGGGCCAAGTAGCCTGATCTTGCTGCGTAACGTGGAGCGATTTTGACAGGATGCGTTGACCGTATGGCCTGCGGGGCTTCCGTCCGCGCATGCCCATCGCCGATGATGTACAGCAGGATCCGGTCGCCCGGAGCTGCGCTACGCCGATACACAGTTATGGAGATGTGCCGCGTGGGAGACCCTGGCACGCGACGGAGGTGCCGACCATGAGCGCCGAGACCTCCGTTCCCCGTCCCCGGGAGTCGGATGTGGACATCTCAGACTCCGCCCTCTTCGGGGGCCTGCTGTCGGAGGCACAGTACGCCTTCGCGTTCTTCGACCCCGACGGCCGGGTCCAGCGGGTCAACGACCTGTTCACCGACGTCGTCGGCGTGCCCGCCGAGCGGCTCGTCGGCCGCGTGCCGGTCGATGCCCTGGCCGCCGACCTCAGCCAGCTCATCACCCACGCGGTGCAGGGCGTCATCGAGAGCGACGCGCCGGTGAGCGAGAGCCGGGTGCGGGTCCGCACCCCCGAGGGTGAGAACCGCCACTGGTCGCTGTCGTTCTCGCCGGTCCACGACGAGGCGGGGGAGCTGCGCGCCGTCGCCCTGGTCGGGCTCGACGTGACCGAGAGCCGCCAGACCGAGGAGGACCTGCGCCGCAGCGAGGAGCGTTACCGGTCACTGGTCGAGGCCCAGTCGCAGCTCGTCTGGATCACCTC
This sequence comes from Nonomuraea sp. NPDC005501, assembly GCF_040605905.1. Taxonomy (NCBI): domain Bacteria; kingdom Bacillati; phylum Actinomycetota; class Actinomycetes; order Streptosporangiales; family Streptosporangiaceae; genus Nonomuraea; species Nonomuraea sp. NPDC005501. The sequence goes on from NZ_JBEXDT010000094.1 coordinate 16,071, forward strand.
GCCCACCGGCACGGTCGTCGAGGACGCGCCGCAGTGGCGCGCCATCACCGGGCAGGGCCTGGAGGAGTACCTCGCGCACGGCTGGCTGGAGGTCGTCCACCCCGAGGAGCGCCGGCAGACCGAGGAGGCCTGGAAGGAGGCGCTGCGCGGCCGCACCATGTTCGAGTGGAACTACCGCGTGCGCACCCGGGCCAGCGGCTACCGCCACTTCGAGGTCCGCGCCGTGCCCATCATCCGGCACGGCCGCGTGGTCGAGTGGGTCGGCGCCAACACCGACGTCACGCCGCAGCGCGAGGCCGAGGAGATGCGGGGCCGCCTGACCGACCAGCTCGGCGCCGCCGCGCTGCGCACCGCCCGGCTCCAGGGCGCCACGGCCATACTGGCCGAGGCGCTCACCGTGGAGCAGGTCGTGCAGGTCATCATCGACGTGGGCCGCACCGCGCTGGCCGCCGACCGCTCGGCCGTCGCGCTGCTCGACCCCGACCGGGCCGCGCTCAAGCTGATCAACGGCGAGGGCGTCCCCGAGGCCGCCGGCGCCCCCGGCGAGGAGATCCCGCTCTCCCACACCAGCGTGCTCACCATGGCCGTCAACAGCCGGCGGCCGGTGTTCGCCGAGTCGCCCGACAGCCTGCGCTCGCAGCTCCTGGAGGCCGGCGGCGACGAGCAGGTGCTCGCCAACTACTTCACCAACAGCGACGAGCGGGCCTGGGTGGGCCTGCCGCTGCTGGCGGCCGGCCGGGCCCTCGGCGCGCTGCGCTTCTCCTTCACCAGGCCGCAGAAGATCTCCCAGGAGGACGGCGTCTTCCTGGAGGCGCTGGCCGGGCAGTGCGCGCTCGCCGTCGAGCGGGCGACGCTGTTCGAGCGGGAGCACAAGACCGCCGAGACGCTCCAGCGCAGCCTCCTGCCCGACCGCCTGCCGGTGGTCAAGGGGCTGGAGCTGGCCCAGCGCTTCCGCTCCGGCAGCCGCCACGTGCAGGTCGGCGGCGACTGGTACGACGCGTTCGTGCTGCAGGACGGCCGGGTCGCGGCCGTCGTCGGCGACGTCATGGGCAAGGGCGTCAAGGCCGCCGCCGGCATGGGTCGCATCCGCAACGCCATGCGCGCCCTGGCGCTCACCAACCCGCCGCCCGCGGCCGTGCTGACCGGTCTCGACCGGGTCTTCGACGCGACCGAGGAGGAGGAGCAGGTCACGACCCTCGCGTACATGGTGGTCGAGCCCGTCACCGGTGAGGGCACGCTGGCGCTCGCCGGTCACCCGCCACCCGTCCTGGTCTCGCCCCAGGGCACCGCGATGCTCTGCGACGCCACGCCGGGGACGCCGCTCGGCTGGCCGACGAGCCGCCGGCAGTACCGGTTCGTGGTGCCGCCGGGTCACACCGCGGTGCTGTACTCCGACGGTCTGGTGGAGAACCGGAAGCGGGGGCTGGACGCCGGTCTCGCAGAGATTTGCAGTGTTGTGACCGAAGCGCCGCCTGAGGTCGTCAGTAGTCCGCACATGTTGCTGGATTTCCTGGTTGACCGGATGTTGTCGGGATATGAACAGGATGATGACGTTACCGCCCTGGCCATCCACGTGCCGCCCGCCACGAAGAGTGACTGAATGAAACAGTCATAAGGGTTGCTTTCGGGTATCAGTGGCGCGCTTACGTACGCACTACTGCCTTGGTCGGCCTAGGGTGGAGGTCAACCGCCGGGAGGTGGCCGTATGGAGTGCGAGGTCGTGCCACAATGCTGGGCAGGTCCGTCGCGGTCCGCACGGCCTCACCGATCTCCGAGAGAGGCAACAGCCCCCCAGCGGGCATCTGGGTCCATTGTCGCCACGCGTTCGTTCGAGAGGTGTTCGTGTCGCCTGCAAGTTCGACTCGCTCGAAGCCACAAGAGCTGAACGAGCCCGTCATTCAGCGACTGCTCGAGCGTGGGCGCTCGCAGGGTTTCCTCGAGTCCGAGGATGTTCGCCAGGCCTTCGAGGAGGCGGACATCCCCATGTCACACGCCGCCGCGTTCTTGCGGAACCTCAGCAAAGAGGGCGTGACCGTGGTGGTGACCGCCGCGGATTCGGCTGCGCCGAAGAAGTCTCGGGGACCAGCAAAGCGCCGCACCGCCGCCCCCGTCAAGACCAAGACCGCGGCGGCCGCCAAAGAGCAGCAGCCTGAGACCGTGACCGCGGTCGTGGGGGCGGCCGAGGCCGCCGAGCCCGCCGCCGCGGCCAAGAAGCCGGTCACCGCCAAGCCCGCCCCGCCCAAGCCGGGTCCCACCAAGAAGGCCGCCCCCGCGGCGGCCAAGAAGGCGGCGCCGGCCGCCAAGAAGGTCGCGGCCGACAGCGCCGGGCCTGCCACGACCAAGCCGACCTCTCCGGAGGGCGTCGACGACGACGAGGACATCGAGCTCGACGGGGACGTGGAGCTCGAGGACCTCGAGGACATCGTGGTCGAGGACGACGAGATCGTCGCCGAGGCCGAGCCGGAGACCGACGAGGACACCGACGAGGAGCCCAAGGCCGCTGAGGTCGCCGCCGTGGCCGCGACGGAGAAGAGCGAGGACGAGGTCCTCATCCTCTCCGACGACGACGATGACGCCCCGGTCGCGCAGGTCGCGGCCGCCGGCGCCACCGCCGACCCGGTCAAGGACTACCTCAAGCAGATCGGCAAGGTCCCCCTGCTCAACGCCGAGCAGGAGGTCGAGCTGGCCAAGCGCATCGAGGCCGGCCTGTTCGCCGAGGAGCAGCTCGGCAGCGGCGAGGCCGACGGCCTGCCGGTCGACGTCCGCGCCGAGCTGGAGTGGATCGCCGAGGACGGCCGCCGGGCCAAGAACCACCTGCTGGAGGCCAACCTCCGCCTGGTGGTCTCGCTGGCCAAGCGCTACACCGGCCGCGGCATGCTGTTCCTGGACCTGATCCAGGAGGGCAACCTCGGTCTGATCCGCGCGGTGGAGAAGTTCGACTACACCAAGGGCTACAAGTTCTCCACCTACGCCACCTGGTGGATCCGGCAGGCGATCACCCGGGCCATGGCCGACCAGGCGCGGACCATCCGCATCCCGGTCCACATGGTCGAAGTGATCAACAAGCTGGCCCGTGTCCAGCGGCAGATGCTGCAGGACCTCGGCCGCGAGCCCACGCCGGAGGAGCTGGCCCGCGAGCTGGACATGACCCCCGAGAAGGTGGTCGAGGTCCAGAAGTACGGCCGTGAGCCCATCTCCCTCCACACGCCGCTGGGCGAGGAGGGCGACAGCGAGTTCGGCGACCTCATCGAGGACTCCGAGGCCATCGTCCCGGCCGACGCCGTCAGCTTCACGCTGCTGCAGGAGCAGCTGCACTCCGTTCTCGACACGCTGTCGGAGCGCGAGGCGGGCGTCGTGTCCATGCGGTTCGGTCTCACCGACGGTCAGCCGAAGACCCTCGACGAGATCGGCAAGGTCTACGGGGTGACGCGCGAGCGCATCCGGCAGATCGAGTCGAAGACCATGTCCAAGCTCCGCCACCCGTCCCGGTCCCAGGTGCTGCGCGACTACCTGGACTGACCGTCCGGCGGCCGTACCAGCCGCGAGGAGCCCCGCACCGTTCCCGGTGCGGGGCTCCTCGGCGTCTCGGGCGCGTCAGGGCAGATGCACGTCGAGGGTCCAGGGGCGGGTGGAACGGGCCGGCTCCGTCAGGTCGACGGTGTGGCCGAGGGAGCGGAGGAGTCCGGCCAGCTCGCCGGGCGTCTCCGGGTCGGCGCCCGCGACGAGCAGGGCGCGGGCGATCTCCCCGCGGGTGGCCTTGGCCATGTGGCTGACGACCTTGCCGCTCCGGAACACGCGTACCGCCACCGAGCGGTCTCCCGGCTGCCAGGCGCCCGCGTACGTGGCCGAGCGCAGGTCCACGACCAGCCCTCCGGGGAGGGGATCGAGCTGGCGGGCCACCAGGGGCCGCCAGAAGGCCGCCAGGCCGCCCAGGGGAGGCAGGTTGACGCCCATCGACAGCCGGTAGGGCGGCACCCGGTCGGTGATCCGCAGGACGCCCCACAGGCCCGAGAAGATCAGCACCGCCTCCTCGGCCCGCTTCCTCGCCTCGTCGTCGAGGGTGGCCAGGCCCAGGTTGTCGTACAGGACGCCGGTGTAGAGGCCGGCGGCGGGGAGCGTGGGGGCGGTCCTGATGGCCATGTTCCTGGCCGTCTCGCCCGCCAGGCCCGGGGTCAGGCCCAGCACGTCGAGGGCGTCACGGCGCTTGGAGGCGCGCAGCAGCGCGGTGAGCACCCGCTTGCGCGGCTTGTCGAGGGCGGGGAAGGACAGCTCACCGACGGGCGGGCCACTGCCCTCGGACGCCTTGCTCTCGGACGGCGGCAACAGGATCAGCACGATGCCACACCCTATAAGCCCAGGCCAGCGGTCGCTTCCGCGGGCGCTGCATGCTTGCGTCTCGTAGGGGAGGTTCATCTTTGTCCTGTACGGCAGGCACGGGAGGGCCCACCCGCCGTACGGGGCTGGGGGCCTCCAGGGAGACGCCCGCTGACCCGCACGGGGCGAGCCGCCGTCACGCCGCATCCGAGCCGTTCCCTTCGGCGGCTCCGCCCACCTCCCGAGCCGCCTCGCCCTCCGAACCCCTCGACCTTTCCGGCTCTCCGGGGACTGTCGGCCGTTCGGGGTGGTCGGGTGGATAGCCTGCGCTGATGGATTTCGACAGACTTGTCCACGAAGCCTGGCCTGCGTTCGAGCGGCAGGCGTATGGCGACTGGATCCTGCGCTACGCCGACGGAGTGACGAAGCGGGCGAACTCGGTGCTTCCCCTCGGCCGGCCCGCCGACCTGGGAGCCGCGATCGGCGCCGCCGAGGAGTTCTACACGGCACGAGGGACGCGCACCGCCTTCTCGATGGGGCCCGGCGTGGTGCCCGAGCTCGACGCCGAGCTGGACCGCAGGGGCTACGAGGTGGTGGACCCGACCGCGGTCATGGCGCGCTCCGGCGACACGCCCGGACCCGCGCACCGGGTGCGGATCGAGGAGCACCCCTGGCGGGCGTGGGTGGACACGTGGTGGGCCGTGGACGGCCGGTACGCCGAGGGCCGGCAGGCGGCTGAGCGGATCTGCGCGGGCGTGCCGGCGTGGTACGCGGCGGTCGAGGAGGACGGCGTGCCGCTCGCCGTGGGCCGCGCCGTGCCGCAGGGTGACACGCTCGGGATCTTCTGCATGGCCACGCTGCCGGAGGCCCGCCGCCGCGGGCTGGGCCGCAGCGTGCTCCGCGCCCTGCTGCTGAGGGGCGGGTCGCGGCCGGCGTACCTGGTGGTGACCCGCCGCAACGAGACCGCCCAGGCCCTCTACGCGAGCGAGGGCTTCACCTTCCGCCAGGGCTATCACTACCGCGTCCGCTGACTCGGACGCTCTGCCCCCTCACCCTTGCCCGTACTGCCGGGGCGCGACCGTGCTGCCGGCACTTGTCCGTGCTGCCGTTGCTCGCCCGTACGGCCGGCACTTGTCCGTGCTGCCGTTGCACGCCCGTACTGCTCGTGTTCGCCCCTGCTGGCCGGCTCCCTGCTGGAACGCGAAACGGCGGCCCCGGGCATGCCGGAGTCGCCGTTTCGCGCTTGTGCGTTATGTGGTTATCTCGTCACGACGGGCGCCGGTCAGCGCTCGTCGTTGTGGGCAATTACAGGGGTTTCGCTGAGCCGTGCCGACTCGTCCAGGATGTCGGCGCCCTTTTCGCGCAGCGCCGCAATGTGCTGACGCCCGTGGTGGGCACAGAACAGCAGCTCCCCACCCACAGGCAGGGTCGCGCGAATGTAGGCCTGGGCACCGCAACGGTCGCAGCGGTCGAGGGCCGTCAGCGGCTTAACGGGGGCGAGAGCTCCAGTCACGTATCGCCTTTCGGGTCACCCCCGCCGAAGCGAGGATCTGGCGTCAGTCACTTGGAACAACATCTAACCGGACGTGGACGTTCCCAACCGCCGCCTCGCTACGCCCAGAGCGGAATGTGTCCGAAAGTAATGACGATCAGGCCGTTGGTAACGGCAAACGTGACCGCATGGCAAGCTTGGACGCGCGCACGTGCGCAAGTACGCCTGCGCAGGAGAAGGACGGTAGGCTGCGCACAGGTGTTCGATGACCAACCCGGAGGAGCTGGAGTGACCCTAGTGGAGGCCGGTTACACGGCTCGTCACCTCTCGGTGCTGGAGGGGCTCGAAGCGGTCCGCAAGCGTCCGGGCATGTACATCGGGTCCACCGACAGCCGCGGGCTCATGCACTGCCTCTGGGAGATCGTGGACAACGGCGTCGACGAGGCGCTGGGGGGTCACTGCACCCGCATCGAGGTCGAGCTGCACGCCGACGGCTCCATCGAGGTGCGCGACGACGGCCGCGGCATCCCCGTCGACATCGAGCCCAAGAGCGGCCTGGCCGGCGTGGAGCTCGTCTACACCAAGCTCCACGCGGGCGGCAAGTTCGGCGGCGGCTCCTACGCCGCCTCCGGCGGCCTGCACGGCGTCGGCGCCTCCGTGGTCAACGCGCTGTCGTCCCGCCTCGACGTCCAGGTCGACCGCGACGGACGCGTCCACGAGATCAGCTTCCGCCGGGGCGTGCCCGGCGTGTTCGACGGCGACGGGCCGACGGCCAAGTTCCGCAAGAAGTCCGGGCTGCGCGACGGCGGCGGGCTGGCCCGCGCCGTCACCGGCACCCGCGTCCGCTTCTGGGCCGACAAGCAGATCTTCCTGCCCGACGCCGAGGTGTCGCTCGACGAGATCCACGTCCGGCTCCGCCAGACCGCCTTCCTGGTGCCCGGCCTCACGCTCGTGGTCGTCGACAGCCGCCACGAGGAGCGGGTGGAGGAGGAGTTCCGCTTCGACGGCGGCATCTCCGAGTTCACCGAGTTCCTGGCCCGCGACGAGGCCGTGTGCGACGTGCTGCGCCTGCAGGGCGTCGGCCACTTCCACGAGACGGTGCCGGTCCTCGACGACCAGGGCCACATGACGCCCACCGAGGTCGAGCGGGAGCTGACCGTCGACGTGGCCGTGCGCTGGGGCCGCGGCTACGAGTCGACCGTCCGCTCGTTCGTCAACGTGATCGCCACCCCCAAGGGCGGCACCCACATCACCGGCTTCGAGCGCGGCCTGGTGCGCACGATCAACGAGCAGCTGCGCGAGACCCGCCTGCTGAAGAACGGCGACGACCCGGTCACCAAGGAGGACATCCTCGAGGGCCTCACCGCGGTCGTCACCGTCCGCGTGCCGGAGCCGCAGTTCGAGGGCCAGACCAAGGAGGTCCTCGGCACCTCCGCGGCCACCCGCATCGTCTCCCATGTGGTCTCGCGCGAGCTGAAGGAGCTGTTCGCCAACCCGCCGCGCGGCTTCAAGCAGCCGCTGCGGGCCGCGCTGGAGAAGATCGTCGCCGCCGCCAAGGCGCGCATCGCCGCCCGCGAGCACCGCGACAACCAGCGCCGCAAGAGCGCTTTGGAGAACTCCGCGCTGCCCGCCAAGCTCGTGGACTGCCGCAGCGACGACGTCGACCGCAGCGAGCTGTTCATCGTCGAGGGAGACTCGGCGCTGGGCACGGCCAAGCTGGCCCGCGACTCGGAGTTCCAGGCGCTGCTGCCGATCCGCGGCAAGATCCTCAACGTCCAGAAGGCGTCGATGAGCGACATGCTCAAGAACGCCGAGTGCGCCGCCATCATCCAGGTCGTCGGCGCCGGCTCCGGCCGCTCCTTCGACATCGAGGCGGCCCGCTACGGCAAGGTCATCCTCATGGCCGACGCCGATGTCGACGGCGCCCACATCCGGTGCCTGTTGTTGACGCTGTTCCACCGCTACATGCGGCCCATGGTCGAGGCCGGCCGCGTGTTCGCCGCCGTCCCGCCCCTGCACCGGATCGAGCTCACCAACCCCGGCAAGGGCAAGGAGAAGTACATCTACTGCTACTCCGACGCCGAGCTGCACAAGGTGCTGCGCGACCTGGAGCGGCGCGGCAAGCGCTGGAAGGACCCGGTGCAGCGCTACAAGGGTCTGGGCGAGATGGACGCCGACCAGCTGGCCGAGACCACCATGGACCCGCGCCACCGCATCCTGCGCCGCGTCCGCATCGAGGACGCGGAGGGGGCCGAGGGCATCTTCAGCCTCCTCATGGGCAGTGACGTGGCGCCGCGCCGCGAGTTCATCGTCAGCAGCGCGGCGGAGGTCGACCGCGACCACATCGACGCCTGACCGCTCCCGACCGTCCATGAGGCCGTCCGGGAGCCGTCCGGGTCACCCTCATGGGGTGGCCGGGCGCTGTTCGGTCACCGCCCGTGGGGTGATCGGGAGTTGCTCGGTCACGCTTCGTGGGGTGACCGGCAGGCCCTCCGTACCCGCTCCGGACGGCCGGCTTGCGAGTCACTCGAAGGCCCGCACCCGTGCGCGGGTGCGGGCCTTCGAGTGGGCGCCTCAGAGCTGGTCGGCGATGAGGCGGGCCATGGCGGTGTAGCCGGCGTCGTCGGGGTGCAGGTGGTCGCCGCTGTCGTAGGCGGGGTCCAGGACGTCGGGGTCGCCGGGGGAGGCCATGCCCCGATCGAGGTCCACGACCGCGTCGTACTCGCCGGAGGTGCGGATCCACTGGTTGACGGCGTCGCTGACGGCGGCCGCGTGCTCACCCCAGTGGTCGGAGTTCTTGAACGGCAGCAGGGTCGCCCCGACCACCTTGACGCCCTTCGCGTGCGCCTGCCTGATGAGCCGGCGGTACCCGGCGATCAGCTCGTCGGCGGAGACCACGGGCGCCGGCTTGTACGTCGGCGTGTCCGACTCGCTGAAGCCGATGTCGTTGACGCCCTCCAGCACGATGACCGTGCCGACGCCCGGCTGGTCGAGCACGTCGCGGCGGAAGCGGGCCGCTGAGCGGTCGCCGTACCAGGCCGAGTCGTTGAGCACCAGGTTGCCGCCGATGCCGGCGTTCAGGACGGGCCGGGGCCGGCCCAGGGCGGCGAGCCGCTCGGCCAGCTCATCGGGGTAGCGGGCGTCGGCGTCGGCGGTCGAGCCGAACCCGTCCGTGATGGAGTCACCGAAGGCCACCACGGCGTCGCCCGTCTTCGCGCCGCCCGTGACGTCGAGGCCGGACAGGTAGTACCAGGAGTGCGTCATCTGCGTGAAGGCACTCGCCGCGGTGTCGGCGCGGTGGTCGCCCCGCGCCCGGAAGCTGCCGGCGTACGCCTGCGAGTGGAACGTCGCCGGTCCGGTGGTCCCGGCGAAGTACAGGGTGACGGCCACCGACTGGAACGGGCGGACGTCGAGCCGTACGGGGTCGCTCACCAGCCGTCCACGGGCGGGGAGGCTGGTCGAGCGGGCATGTCCGAAGGTGAGGTGCCGTACGGACTCCGGCCGCACCGAGGCGCCCTGACCGGCGAGGGCCACGGTGGCGCCCGTCAGACGTACGGGGGACGGCCCGTAGTCGTTCGACAGCCGGATCCGCAGCGATGAGCCGCCCGCGGTGGGCCTGACCACCTGGCGCACGCTCTGGCCGCTGAAACCCTCCTCCGACCAGTTCGGCTCGAACCCGGCGCTGGGCCGCTGCGGCGCGGCCGTCCACGCGGCCCGCCAGTCCCCCCGCTGGTCGACGGCGGCGTGGGCATGGTCGGGAAAGGCCGTGGACGAGCCGAGTGCGATCACCAGGGCCGAGAGAGCTGCGACGAGATTCATGACATCTTCCGCTTCAGGACGACGGCGATGAGGACGCCGAGGAGGACCAGGGCGGCGTTCGCGGCGACGGCGACGGTGACGCCGTGCAGGATCGCCCCGGCGGACATGGCGCCCGCGGTCGCCGCGGTGACGATCGCGGACATGATCGGGGTGCCCATGGTGATGCCGACCTGCTGCGACATCGACGCCAGCCCGGTCGCCAGACCCTGCTCGTGGTCGGGCAGGCCGGTGGTGGCGGTGACCATGAAGCCGACGATGACCAGCATGTTGCCCACGCCGCCCAGGAAGGTGGCGGGCAGCAGCAGTCCCATCGAGTCCGGCGTGTCGCCGAGGAGGAGCAGGACGGCGGTGAAGACCGCCTGCAGCAGCCCGCCCCCGACCAGGACGGCCACGGTGGAGGTGCGGGCGATCGCCTTCGGCGCGAGCAGGCCGCCTGCCACGGTCCCGAGCCCCAGGACGCCGAAGGAGAGCCCGGCGGTGAGGGCCGAGAAGCCGAGGGTCTTCTGCATGTACAGCGTGAGCAGGTACACCAGGGACGTCTCGGTGACGAAGGCGAGCAGTCCTAGCACGTTGCCCCAGGCCACGGCGGGCTTCCTCAGCACGTGCAGCGGGACCAGCGGCTGGGCGGCCCTGCGCTCGACGAGGAGGAAGGCGACCAGCAGGGCCGCGCCGGCCAGCAGAGCCGCCAGGGCCACGGGGTGGGTCCAGCCGTGCTCGCCGGCCTGCGTCAGGCCGTAGACGATGCCGAGCAGGGCGAGGGTCACGGTCAGCGCGCCGGGCAGGTCTGCCTTGGGGCGTGCGGCGGGCCGGGACTCGGCGATGACGGTGGGGGCGACGGCGAGCACCGCGAGCGCGACGGGGACGTTGATGAAGAAGGCCCAGCGCCACGAGAGCAGGTCGGTCAGGACGCCGCCGAGGACGGCGCCGGCGGTGAACCCGGCCGACATGAGCGCGCCGTTGAGGCCGAGGGCCTTCTGGCGCAGGGGTCCCTCGGGGAAGGAGGTGGTGAGCAGGGCGAGCCCGGCCGGGGTCGCGGCGGCGGTCGCCAGCCCCTGGGCGACCCGGGCGACGATGAGCACCTCGGGGTTCGGGGCGAGCCCGCCGACCAGGGAGGCCAGGCCGAGGAGCGCGAGGCTGCCGAGGAAGATGCGCTTTCGGCCGAGCAGATCGCCGATGCGGCCGAACAGGAGGGTGAAACCGGCGGCGCTCAGGGCGAAGGCGGTGGCGATCCACTGCAGGTTGGCCAGGGAGAAGCCGAGGTCGTCACCGATCTCGGGCAGTGCCACGTTCAGGATCGAGAAGTCGACGGCCAGCATGAACTGGGCGACCAGCAGCACCGCGAGGGTGACCTTCAGCCGGACGGTCAGCCGCCGGGGAGGCGGCTCCTGCGCGGAGGCCGGAGCCGCGGCCCTGGGCAGGGGCTTCGTGGTGGACATGACGGGGACGTCCTTTCGGGTACACCAGTGCAAACGGTTCTGTGGTTCCGTTAAGATGCGAGAACGGTAGCACTCCTGCCGCCGTAAGGGAACCACAGTCCCGATAAGAGTGCTCGCGAGAAGGAGTCCGACATGGCCGCCGCTCCCCAACCCGGTGCCGTCCGCCCGGGAGGACGTACCGCCCGCGTCCGCGAGGCCGTCCTGCAAGCAGCGGGGGACACCCTGGCCGAGAAGGGGTTCGACGCCCTCGATCTCGCCGAGATCGCCCGGGTCGCGGGGGTCGGGAAGACGACCGTCTACCGCCGCTGGGGCACGCCCGGCGCGCTCGCCGCCGACCTGCTCGCCGACATGGCCGAGCAGTCCCTGCCCCGCGCGCGCACGGGCAGTGTCGACCAGGACCTGCGCGACAACGCCCGCCTGGTCGTCAGGACCCTCACCGACCCCCGCCAGGGCCGCCTGTTCAAGGCGCTGATCGCCGCCTCACTGTGCGACGAGCAGGCCGCGCGGGCGCTGCACCGCTTCTACGCCGTACGCATCGACGAGTGGGCCGGCTGCGTCACCGACGCCGTCGAACGAGGCGAACTGCCCACCGGGACCGACCCGCACCTGGTGATCGCCGCCGTCTCCGCGCCCCTGTACTACGCCCTGCTCAACACCGGGGAGCCTCTGGACGACGCCGCCGCGGACCGCGCCGCGGCGGGCGCGCTGGCCGCCGCGCGCGCCGGGGTCGCCTCGATGGAACCTAGGGGGTGATGGCCGGGTTCGTGCCCAGGATGTGCTCGGTGGCCTGCGCGAGGTGGGGGAGGAAACGGGTGACCTCGGCGGCGCGCCGGCGGAGGTCACCGGAAGAGGTGATGCCCAGGTCCGCCAGCGCGGCCTCGAACGACGGCAGCCGCGACCGGTGGAGCGAGGGCGCGTCCGCCGCCAGGATCGCGTGGCAGCGGGCGAACGTCGCGATGATCCAGAAAACGGCCTCACGGTGGTCGCCGCGCTCGGCCAGGTCCCGGCTGCCGTCGATCGCGATCGGCCGGGCCGCCGAGGTGATGTCACTGCTGAAGGGGAACGGAGTTCTCGCGACGCCTGCCGCGAGGTCGAACGTCGTGGCCAGCTCGCGCAGGTGACCCCGGACCCGTTCGGCATGGAGGTGCGAGCAGCCGAGGAGGTCCAGCATCTCCAGGTAGAGGCCGGACAGGCGGTAGGAGGCGAGGACCTCGCGCACCGCCGGATAGCGCAGCCGTACGGTCGGGTTGCGCAGCGCGGCGACGAGCGGCACATGGGCCGTGACCCCGGCGGCGAACAGCCACGTCATCACCTGCTCATGGAAGGGCCGCGGAGCGCCGGGCGCAGGGGAGGTCAGCGCCGTGGCGCGGGCCTCGATCCTCCGTACGGCGTCCTCGCATCTGCGGCGCACCCACGGGCGGGCGGCGAAATGCGACGCGACGTGTGCCTGGAGGGCGCGCAGGCGGCCGGTGGGGTCGTCGATGACGCTGTCCGTACGGAACGCCCCTGCCAGGTGGTACGAGCCCAGGACGTCGTCGGCGGACCGCAGCGCCGCCCAGGGGAGATGGCTCACCTCCAGCAGGACGCCCCGGTAACGCAGCTTGCCGGGCTTGGCCGGCGGCGGGTCCTGGGTCATGACCACGAACAGGTCCAGGTCCGAGGACGGCGGCAGCTCGGCGTCGTCCGGCAGGCCGACCGTGGACCCGGCGGCGTACGCCCCCCGATAGCGGGGGTCGGGACGCGCGTGCTCGGCCACCCAGCGCGCCGCGGCGGCGCGCGCGGCTCCCACTCTCACCATGACGACCATCATGGCCCGGCCGCGCGCGGTCCCCGCGGCGGCCGGTCACAGGGAGACGGGCATCAGCCTTCCCGTGTGGACGTCGTAGATGGCGCCGCCCACCGGCATGTCCTTCGGCAGGAACGGCGTGGTCCGGATGCGCGTGAGGTCGTGGCGCAGCGCCGCGTCCTGGTCCGGGACGGTGTGGAACTCGAGGCTGCGCGTGTCCACCCCGTTCAGTTGCGTCAGGTCGTGCACGTCGCCGTCCGTCACCTTGGACATGCCGCAGTCCGTGTGCGGCATCACCAGCACGCGCTCCACGCCCAGCAGGTACACGGCCAGGACCAGAGTGCGCAGGACGTCGTCGGTGACGCGGGCGCCCGCGTTGCGGAGGATCTTGGCGTCACCCGCCTGGAGCCCCAGCAGGCCCAGAGGGTCGATGCGGGAGTCCATGCACGTGACCACCGCGAGTCCGCGTGCCGCACGGCCCGTGAGGCCCGAGTTGGCGAAGTCCTTCGCGTATTCCGCGTTTCCGGCAAGCAGGTCGTCGAACTCACTCATGCTGAGATAGTGCCTCATGCCGTTTCGGCGGGCTTTCGCGGGGTCCCGACAGGCGGGAGTTGGCCAACGTCCCCCCATCGGCTGTCACCATGGGTGATGATGTCGTAGCCCTCAGTGTGAGTTGCCGAAGAAGGTTGCCGTGAGTAGGTCCGAATCCCTCGCCGCGTACTTCCGCACCCAGGCGCGGCGCCGCCTCGACCGGGTGGAGTCCAACGACGCGGGCCGCAACGCGCGGTCCGCGCTGGCGCTCCTCGACGCCGCCGCCTACGCGGCCGGGCTCGCGGACGACGATCCGCTGATCGAGCGGCTGGCGGAGGCCGGGTGCTTCGGCGAGTCCGGGCGGGAGGGGTTCGACCCGGGGCCGGAGGGCACCCGGCTGGTGCGCGGCTGGGAGGGCGGCGAGCCTCGCGAGCTGATCCTCGCCCTGCCGTCCGTCGCGGCCAGCACCACCTGAGGACGGCCCGAAGAAGGGGTGTGCGGGGGCGATGTCCGGGTAGCAAGGGCGTCGCAACCGACTCGGAGGTGTGTGGTGAAGGGCATCGCGGAATTCCGCTCGATCGTCTTCGACTGCGCCAACCCGCGCATGGTGGCCGAGTTCTACGCGGGACTTCTCGGCTGGTCCGTCGACCATCAGGAGGATGACTGGGTGGTCGTCACCGACGGCGGCTCGCCGAAGCGGCTGGCGTTCCAGCGGGTCGAGGACTACCGGCCGCCGATCTGGCCGCGCTCCGAGCGTCCCCAGCAGCTCCACCTCGACGTGACCGTGGAGGACATGGACCAGGCGGAGAAGGCGGTGATCGAGCTCGGCGCGACCAAGCACGACCACCAGCCGAGCGAGGAGGACAGCTTCCGGGTCTTCCTCGACCCGGCCGGTCACCCGTTCTGCCTCTGTCGCGACTGACGACCGGCCGGCCACGCCTCCGGTCCCCTAAGCAGCCGGACGTCCAGGACGCCCAGGAACAGTCCAGGGGCCCCCGCCCTGGTTCTCCGGCGCAGGAGGGGCCGGTCTCCCGCGGGAGACCGGCCCCTCATCTCATTGATCGGCGCACGTATCAGCGGGCCGCCACCAGGGTCAGGGGCAGGGCTGGTCGGCGGCGGTCACGGCGACCGCCGACCAGGCGGCCTGCACGGCGCGATACTCCGCTCCGCACTGACCGTAGAGCTCGGTCGCCGCGGCGAGCATCCCGGTGCGCGCGTCGGCGTAGTTGGTCGACGGGGTCCACTGCGTGCTCAGCGCGTGGAACCACAGGCGGGCGGCGGTGTCGCGGCCGACGCCGGTGACCGTCGCCCCGTCGCAGGTGGGGCTGTCGCCCCAGGCTGACGGGCCGCTGCCGTTGGCGAGCAGGAAGAAGGCGTGATTGCCGACCCCGGAGGAGCGGTGCACGTCCAGGTTGCCGACGGTGGGCGACCAGCAGTCGGCGGACACGCCGTCCCTGCTGGGCCGGTCCATGTAGCGCAGCGGCCCGGCCTTGAACACCTTCTCGCCCACCAGGTAGTCGGGCGCATCGGCGGGGTTGGCGGCGTGGAACTCCACCAGGTTGCCGACGATGTCGGCGGTGGCCTCGTTGAGCGCGCCGGCCTCGCCGGTGTAGACGAGCTTGGCCGTGCGGGCGATGACCGAGTGGGTGGCCTCGTGCGCCACCACGTCGAGGGAGGTGTACGGGTTGGTGGTGACCCCGTTGCCGTCACCGAAGCGCATGCAGTGGCACTGCGCGCTCCAGTAGGCGTTGGACAATCTGTCGCCCTCGTGCACCCCGGCGTTCAGGGTGCTCGGCCCGTCCGAGTACTCGGAGTTGCTGACGAGGGTGTAGCCGAAGGTCTGCTTGTAGAAGTCGTACGTCGTCGCGGCGCCCCACTGCACGTCCACTCCGTCGGTCTGCGCGTTGCTGGACCTGCCGTTGCCCCAGTCGCCGTCGGGGTCGGTGAAGTACCGCATGGTGTCGACGTCGTAGGTGCCAAACATGCCACGCGTCGGATCCGCCAGCATCCTCGTGCTCGACGTGCTGGAGACGGGGGTGGTGGTGAGCGGCACGTCGCCGGAGTGGAAGCCGTGACCGATGTCGGCCTGTACGTCGTCGTAGGTGGTGCGCACCCCGCCTGTCGCGGCGTCCACGAGAACGTGCAGGGCCGTCGGCAGGCCGCCTGTGCGGGTGCCGGTGACCAGTACGTCCCAGGCCAGCGCGGGCGCGCGGGCGGCGTCGTCGTCGCCGAGCGCCTCGATCACCAGCCGCGGCGGCCCGCTCGGCTTGTACGGGAACCTCTTGGCCGCGATCGCCGCGGCGGCCGGGCCGGACACCCGGGGTGTGGTGGACAGAGCGCTCAGCGTCGACAGGGTGCGGCTCTCCGGAGCCTTGTCCCCGTGAGTGATGATGTCGCCGCCGAGCACGGGTAATCCCTGGTACGTACGCTCGTAGTGGGTGTGTCGGGTACCGCCGGGGCCGGTGACGGTGCGCAGGGCGTGCAGTTCCTCGCCCGGAGCCGCGTACGCGGGCGGTGCGACGGCCACCAGGCCCGCCAGCAGGACGCCTGCCAGCACAATGCCAGTTGAACGCACATTTCCTCCGATGCTCAGTCAGGTGGTGTACTGCGGACCGTAAGGCGAGATCTTGCCGTGGTCATGACCATGAGCCAAGACCCTGCTCATGTCCGGCATGCGTGCCGGACCCAGTCGAGGGCGTGGTCGGCCACGTCCTGCCAGCCGTCCTCGGCGATGAGCAGATGGGAGCGGCCGGCGAATCTCTCCCACGACGGCGGCGTCACCCATAAGCCGTGGATCAGCATGATCGGGGCCTTGGTCGTCACGACCCTCCCTGTGGGAGACAGAACGGTCTGTATATGCGCCAGACGATACGCAGACCGTTCTGTTCATGTCAACGCACGAGTCAAGGCTGTGACCGCGGCTCTCACCGAGACGACAACGGCCCTGCAGATGGGGCCGGGCGCGGGCGACGAGAAGGCTTGTTCGGCGGCGGACATGGGTTCGTCGTCGTGGACGAGCCCCACGCGGGAGTACAGCCGAGGGTTTCAGGCCTCGGAGGCGGCCGCGGCCAGGATCCGGGCGAGCTCGGCCGGCTTGGTGATCATGGGCCAGTGGCCCGAGTCGATGTCCACGAGCTCAAGGTGTTCGGCCCTGGCCAGCTCTGGCACGTCACCGGCGGCGATCCACTCCTGAGCCTGGGCAGGGGTGAACTCGGGGCACACGACGAGGACGGGGACGGAGAACCGCCGCTCGTCCGTCAGGCGCACCACGCCCTTCGTCACCCCCGCGGGGACGGGGATCGCCGCGGACGCGAAGTCCCGCCTGGCCTCCTCGCCGAGGTCGGCCGAGTCCGGCCCTTCGAACGGCTCCCAGCCGGGGAAGGGCATGACGCCGTCCTTCAGCTCGAAGAAGTCGGCGTAGGGCTGCCCGCCGGCGGCCGGGAAGCCGCCGATGAACGCGGCCTTGGCGACCCGCTCCGGGCGCGCGTCGGCGGCAAGCCATGCCAGCGTGCAGGCGGCGGAATGCCCCACCACCATGGGCTTTCCTGACGCCGAGTCCACGGCTGCGAGCACCGCTGCCGCCTGGTCGTCGAGAGTGGCGGAGGCGGATCCGTCGCCCTGCCCGGGCAGCGTGATCGGCACGGGGCGGTGGCCGAGCGCCTCGAGGGCGGGCACGACGTCGTCCCATGCGGATCCGTCGAGCCACAGGCCGGCGATGAGCAGGATATCCATGATCGTTCTCTTTCTTCAGCGGGTTCCGGCGGAGTCCTGCCAGGGGACTCGGTCAGGACGTCAGGCTAGGCCCGATTCCGGACGTTCTACTTCCTGTTCATCCCGTGACCTCCTAATGTGCTCGTGTGCCGACCGATCTCAGTCCCACCGCACGGGCTCTGCGCGCCATGGAGATCCTCCAGACCCGCCCTGGCGTGACGGCCGGCGAGCTCGCCGCCTGTCTGGGCGTCACGGAGCGGGCCGCGCGCCGGTACGTCGGGATCCTCCGCGAGGCGGGCATCCCCGTCGAGTCGGCCCGCGGCCCCTATGGGGGGTACCGGCTCGGACGCGGGACGCGACTGCCTCCGGTCGCCTTCACCGAGCCCGAGGCGCTTGGCCTGGTCATGGCGGTGCTCGACGGCCAGCCGGCGGCCGCCGACGTCGGCGACCTCGTCGGCGCCGCCCTGGGCAAGGTCATCCGGGCTCTGCCCGAGAGTGTCGGACGGCAAGCGGCGACGCTGCGCGAGCATGCGTCCGCGGCGCCTGACCGGCTCTCGGCCCGTCCGGATCCCGCCACCACCAGCGCGCTCGTGGCCGCCATCGCGGACCGGCGGCGCGTGGTGATCGCCTACCGGAGCGAGTCCGGCAACGAGTGGGAGGCCGAGGTGGACCCCTGGGCGGTCGTCGTCCGCCACGGGCGCTGGTACCTGCTGTGCTACTCCCACCGCGCGGACGCCATCCGGACCTACCGGGTCGACCGCGTCCGCCAGGTCCGGCGGAGCACGGACGTGTTCGAGCCGCCCGACGGCCTCGACCCGGTGGCGGCGCTGGAGGAGAACCTGGGCACCGGGTGGGAGTTCGCCACGCGCGTCGTGTTCGACGCCCCCCTCGCCGAGGTGGCGCCCTGGATCAGGCCGCCCATGGGGCGGCTCGAACCGTCGGGGGACGGGTGTGTGCTCGTCGGCAGCACGAGCAATCCGACGATGTACGCGCAGGAGTGGCTGCCGAACGTACCGTTCCCCTTCCGCGTCGAGGGTGGGCCGGAACTGCGCGCCGCGGTCACGATGCTCGCTTCGCGTCTCGCCGCCGCCCTGGCGGGCCCGCCCATGGACGCCGCCACACCGGGCCCGGGGTCCGACCGGCCGTGACGCGCATCGGCGTCAACCGGACACACCCTCAGCCGGCGACGGTGACCGTGGCGAACGCGTTGAGGATGCGATGGTCGGAGCAGGCCTTGTCGCGGTTGGCGCCACAGACGTGGCCGATGGGTTGGGAGTCAGCTGTGTACGACACCAGCCGGTCGGCGGCGGCGAAGACGAGGTCCACCTTGCGAGCCTGGCCACAGGAGCCGAGCGGGAGGCTGCCTTCCGTGGTCTGCTCGCCCCAACCTGGACACGTCGCATCCAGGTCGTCGAGTTCGTGATACGGGCCGCTGTTGTGCGCGTTGTTCGCGGTGTCCACGCTCGAGTCGTACCAGGTGTCCAGCAGCGGGTCGTCGGGTTGGACATTGAAGTCGCCGGCGATGATGGCGGTGTCGCCCTGAGCGTGGTAGCGGTCAAGAACCTTGCGTACGTAGGTGAGCTGGGCAGCCTGGTAGGCGCGGTCGAACGTCACGTGGGTGGTGCAGAACTTCACGCTCGTCTTGCCGGCGATGGGAGCGCACAGCAACTTGCGCTGCAGGGCCGAACCGTCGTACGGCAGGGTGTACCGCTCGGTGGCGCCGAGGGGAAAGCGGCTGAACAAGGCTTGGCCGATGCCGGTGCCGTCGCAGTAGGAGGTGCCGTCGGCGGGCCTCATCGGCTCGTAGCGGGCGAAGTTGCTCGCATTCTGCGGCCAGCCGATCTGCTGGAGGTAGTCGATCAGGGCGCCGTACTGGTTGTGGCAGATCTCGTTGACTGAAACGAAATCCGGGTTGCGACCGCCGATGGAGCGACCCATGGCCTGAATGATGCCGTTGGTGGTGGAGCCCAGGTGGTAGGCGTGGCCGGCGATGTTCCAGTGCCAGATCTGGTAGGTGGCAGATGAGGCCGGCACCGGCGCCCCGGACATCAGGACGACGGCC
>NZ_JBEXDT010000095.1:0-35140 GCF_040605905.1 Nonomuraea sp. NPDC005501
CGCCGGGCCGCGCGCGCTCGCGCCCCTGGGATGCGGCCCGCTCGTCCAGCGGCCTGCCGTCGCCGTACGAGCCCTGCGGCACGGGCCGGTCATGAGGCCGGTCATGAGGGCGGTCGTCGGGCCGGCCGCTGTGCGGGCCCTGTGGGACGGCGTGGTCGTTCAGCGGGGTGCCGGTGCCGTACATCATCGTGCGGTCCATGGCGTCGGCGGACGACGGGCGCGCGGGGGCGCCGTCGGCGGGCGGCCACGGGGCCGGGGAGCTGAGGTTGGACCAGGCGTTGGAGGGCGAGGACGGGGTGCTGGAGGGGTCCTGCCAGGCCGGCACGGGATCGCGGTGGACGGGCTCCCGGGAGCCGCCCCGCCCGCCGTCCCTCATGCCGTCATGCCGACCGGCCGGGCCGTCCTGACGCGGCGTCTCCGGCCAGGAGGCGTTCACGGCGTCGGAGGTGTTGGAGGGCCGCGGGGCGCTGGAGGCGACGGTCACGTCGGGCCATGACGTGTGCGACGGAGAGGCGGCCTCCGGCCAGGAGGCGTTCGCCGGGGGGCCGGCGTCGGGCCACGGGTTCGAGGGGGAGGTCGAACCCGGCCAGGACGCGTTCGAGGGGGCGGTCGATTCCGGCCAGGAGGGCTGGGCGGGCCGCTCGGAGGACTGGGCGCGCCGGGCGGACGGGGACTGGCGGGACTCCCCGCGCGAGGATCCCTCCCGGGGCGGCACCTCAGGCCAGGAGGGTGGCCGGTGCTGTGCTCCGGAATGCTCCGTTGCCATTGCTCCCGTACCTCCTGGTGGTGTTCTGTCCGCTTTTGACGTGTCGGACATGATCTCATGGGATTTTCCAGGAGAGTTGGGGGGTTCCGCAGCGAAACGCGCGAAGCCGTGCGGATCCGTGGGGGGATCCTGCATGGGCAGGCCGGCCAGGGATCGGTGAGGCTCGACGGGGTATACCACGGCGTCGAGGGTAATCTAATGGGACATATGAGGTCACAACGGGTGGATCACCATCAGATCTCATAGGCCGGGATTCGGGGGGCGATCCCCCTTGCGCCCGGCGGTCATCGTCGAGTATCGGCAAAGTCCTGATGAGGTGCGCTAGGCTTGACCTATGCGTTCCGCGACCCTGCTTCTTAGCGGGCCGCGACGGCCCTGAGCTCTCGCCGTCGCGGCTGCCCCTCGTCCTGCGCACGGGGGGTTTTCTTATGGGTCCGAGTCGAGGCAGAAGGACATTCGCCGTGAGTGAGTACGATCCGCAGGCGCTGCAGGCCAAGTGGCAGCAGCGGTGGGAGGAGCTGGACCCGTTCCGGGCGGGCGAGGACGCCGCCGACAGCCGGGAGCGGCGCTACATGCTCGACATGTTCCCCTACCCCTCCGGTGACCTGCACATGGGGCATGGCGAGGTGTTCGCCATCGGCGACGTCGTCGCGCGCTACTGGATGCAGCGCGGCTACAACGTCATGCACCCCATCGGCTGGGACTCCTTCGGCCTGCCCGCCGAGAACGCCGCGATCAAGCGCAACGCGCACCCGGCCGAGTGGACCTACGCCAACATCGAGACCCAGGCCACGTCCTTCCGCCGCTACGGGATCTCCTTCGACTGGTCGCGCCGCCTGCACACCAGCGACCCGGAGTACTACCGGTGGAACCAGTGGCTGTTCAACCGGTTCTTCGAGCGGGGCCTGGCCTACCGCAAGGGCGGCCTGGTCAACTGGTGCCCCAACGACCAGACCGTGCTGGCCAACGAGCAGGTCGTGGCCGGCAAGTGCGAGCGGTGCGGCGCCGACGTCATCCGCCGCGAGCTGACGCAGTGGTACTTCAAGATCACTGACTACGCGGAGCGGCTGCTGGACGACATGGCGCAGCTGGAGGGCGGCTGGCCCGACCGCGTGCTGACCATGCAGCGCAACTGGATCGGCCGCTCCGAGGGCGCCGACGTGCTCTTCGAGATCGAGGGCCGCGAGGAGCCCGTCCACGTCTACACCACCCGCCCCGACACGCTGTTCGGTGCGACGTTCTTCGTGGTGGCCGTCGACGCGGCGCTGGCCGACGAGATCGTCACCGACGACCGGCGCGAGGAGTTCGAGGCCTACCGCGCCGAGGTCGCCAAGCTGAGCGACATCGAGCGGCTGTCCACCGACAAGGAGAAGACCGGCGTCTTCCTGGGCCGCCACGCGATCAACCCGGTCAACGGCGAGCGCATCCCGGTCTGGGCGGCCGACTACGTGCTGTCCGACTACGGCCACGGCGCCATCATGGCCGTGCCCGCCCACGACCAGCGCGACCTGGACTTCGCGCTGAAATTCGGGCTGCCGGTCAAGGTCGTCGTCCACACCGGCCTGGCCGACCCCGGCGAGACCGGCGAGGCGACGCCCGGCGAGGGCACCCTGGTCAACTCCGGCCCCCTGGACGGCCTGACCAAGACCGAGGCCATCACCAGGATCATCGAGATCCTGTCGGCCGAGGGCAGGGGCACGGCCTCCGTGAACTTCCGCCTGCGCGACTGGCTGCTGTCGCGTCAGCGGTTCTGGGGCACGCCGATCCCGATCATTCACTGCCCGGACTGCGGCGAGGTCCCCGTCCCCGACGACCAGCTGCCCGTCACGCTGCCCGACCTGCGCGGCGAGGCGCTGGCGCCCAAGGGCGTCTCCCCGCTGGCCAGCGCCACCGACTGGGTCAACGTCGACTGCCCCAAGTGCGGCGGGCGCGCCACGCGCGACACCGACACGATGGACACCTTCGTCGACTCGTCGTGGTACTACCTGCGCTACTGCTCGCCCGGCTACACCGACGGGCCGTTCGACGTCGAGCAGGTCCGCAAGTGGGGGCCGATCGACCAGTACGTCGGCGGCGTGGAGCACGCGGTGCTGCACCTGCTGTACTCCCGGTTCTTCACCAAGGTCCTGCACGACATGGGCATGGTCGACTTCACCGAGCCGTTCCTGCGCCTGCTGAACCAGGGACAGGTGATCAACGGCGGCAAGGCCATGTCCAAGTCCCTGGGCAACGGCGTCGACCTGGGCCAGCAGATCGACGCCTACGGGGTCGACGCGGTCCGCCTGACCATGGTCTTCGCCGGGCCGCCCGAGGACGACATCGACTGGGCCGACGTCTCGCCGGCCGCCTCGCAGAAGTTCCTGGCCCGCGCCTTCCGCGTGATGGACGAGGTGAGCAGCGAGCCGGGCGTCCCCTTCGAGGGCGGCGACCTGGAGCTGCGCAAGTTCACCCACCGCACCGTCGACGAGGTCACCAAGCTGGTCGAGTCCCACCGCTTCAACGTCGCGGTGGCACGGCTGATGGAGCTGACGTCGGCGGCCCGCAAGGCCATCGACTCCGGCCCCGGCGCGGCCGACCCGGCGGTGCGCGAGGCCGCCGAGGTGCTGGCCGTGATGCTGTCGCTGGTGGCCCCCTACACCGCCGAGGAGGGCTGGGAGCGGCTGGGCCACACCGGCTCGACGGTCGCGCTGGCCGGCTGGCCGGTCGCTGAGCCGGCGCTGCTGGTGCAGGACTCCGTGACCTGCGTCGTCCAGGTGGCCGGCAAGGTCCGCGACCGCCTGGAGGTCTCGCCCTCGATCGCCGAGGACGAGCTGCGCGCGCTGGCGCTGGGCTCGGACAAGGTCCGCGCCTACCTGGACGGCCAGCCTCGCAAGGTGATCGTCCGGGCGCCCAAGCTGGTCAACATCGTCCCCTGACCCATGACCCCGGGTGAGCCCCCGCCGGCCGTACGAGCCGGTGGGGGCTCACGCGTGAAGGGACCGCGCGCCCTCGGGCGCGGCCGGTCACAGGGAGCGCAGGGCCGGCAGCAGCTCCTTCTCGGCCCAGCGGAAGAACGGCTCCTGCTGGTCGTGCCCGACCTGCACCAGGGCGACGTGCGTGTAGCCCGCGTCCGTGTACTTCTTGACCGCCTCCACCACCGCCTCCACGTCGCTGCCGCACGGCACGCTGGAGGCCACGTCGTCGGGCGTGACGAACTGGGCGTACGCCTCGAAGTTCACCGGCCCCGGCAGCTCGGCCATGACCTTCCACCCGGCGGCCGACCAGCGCCAGAGCCGGTGGGCGCGCTCCTTGGCCGCCTGGGCGTCGGTGTCGTAGGACAGGGCGAGCTGGCCGTACACCGGCTTGCCCGCCCCTCCGGCCTGGGCGAACTGCCCGACCACCGCCGGCATCGGCTCGTTGATGATCAGCAGGTCCCCGTACTCCGCCGCGATGGCGGCCGAGCGCCCGCCCGAGGCCGCGATGCCGATCGGCACCGGCCGCTCCGGCAGGTCGTACAACTTCGCCGAGTCGACGTCGTAGAACTCGCCCTCGTAGGTGACGTACTCGCCGCCGAACAGCTCGGTGATGATGGTGACGGCCTCGCGGAACATGCGGTGCCGCCGGTCGGCGGACGGCCAGCCCTCGCCGATGACGTGCTCGTTGAGGTTCTCGCCCGAGCCGAGGCCGAGGGTGAAGCGCCCGCCGCTGAGCACGCCCATGGTGGCGGCCTTCTGCGCGACCACGGCCGGGTGGTAACGCATGATCGGGCACGTCACGTACGTCATGAGAGGGAGCCGCTCGGTGGCGTGCGCCACCGCGCCCAGCACCGACCAGGCGTAGGCCGCGTGGCCCTGCTCCTCCACCCACGGGAAGTAGTGATCGGAGATGACGGCGTAGTCGAAGCCGACCTGCTCGGCCCTGGCGGCGTCGTCGACGAGCTGCCGAGCCGGTGTCTGCTCGCACATCAGGGTGTATCCGATTTGTACCATGATGGGCGGGCTACCCCGGGAGGCAGGCGCCTAGCTCACGAGATCGGAGATCCCTACCGGTCCAGCAACTCCTCCGCCATCAGGCTGAGCCCGATGCCGAGCAGCCAGAAGTCCTTGGCCAGCGCGATCCCCTGCTGCGACGGCCGCAGGCTGCCCTCCCGCCGCATGCCCGGCGTCCTGAAATAGAGGCCGACGAGGCCGCCCGCGAACGCGGTCAGCGCTGCCCCCGCCACGAACGAGGGCACCACGGGGACCAGCAGGGCGGCGCCCACCGCGATCTGCGCCTTCGACAGCAGGCCGACGAACCGCGCCGGGTCCTGCTTGCTCAGGAACGGGTACGTGCCGGCCGCCATGCCGTGGACGCCCGCGACCGTGTCCTGGTCGGCGCCGGCCATGTCGATGCCGGAGTTGAGGATGTACGCGCCGGCGGCCAGGCGGGCCGGGAGCTGGTGGGTCCTGGGGAAGAGTCTCATGGTTCCTCGCGGTGGCAATGTGAAGTTTGTGATGTGGTGTGCATTTCCCTCGGGGCTGATGAGCATCCGTCCCGGCCCGCCATCTTGACCCTGACTTGCACCGCTCCCGGCGACGAGTCGTGCGCCAGGCCGGGTCGCGGGCGGGAAATCCTGCTCGGCAGCCGGACCGACGGCATTAGTGTTCACGTGTGACAACTGGCGCATACCTGAGATATCCGCATCTGTGGGGTGACCTGCTCACGTTCGTCGCCGACGACGACGTGTGGCTGGCACCTGTGACGGGCGGCAGGGCGTGGCGGTTCACCGCCGACCGCGCACCCGTATCCTTCCCGAGGTTCTCGCCCGACGGCGCGCGCATCGCGTGGACCAGCCACCGAGAGGGCGCGCCCGAGGTGTTCGCCGCGGAGGTGGACGGCCCGCAGGGCGACCGGCTGACACACTGGGGCAACGCGACGACCGCCACCCGGGGATGGACCGCCGAGGGCGACGTGCTCGCGGTCACCGCCGCGGGCGAGGGCGGCCGCGCGCGGACCTGGGCGTACGCGGTCCCGCTGGACGGCGGACCGGCGACGCGCCTGCCGTACGGATGGGTCAGCGAGGCGGCCGTCATCGGGGCCGGCCCGGAGGCGGGTGACGGCGGTCCGGGGGCCGGCCGCGTGCGGGTGGCGACCGTGTCGTCCCTGTTCCGCGAGCCGTCGCACTGGAAGCGCTACCGGGGCGGCACCGCGGGCAAGATCTGGGTGGACGCCGACGGGAACGGGGAGTTCGCCCGGCTGTTCGCCGACAGCGACGCGCAGTACTGGTCGGTCATGTGGGTGGGCGACCGCCTCGCGTTCCTCGCCGACACCGACGGCACGGGCAACGTCTGCTCCTCCCTGCCCGACGGCTCCGACCTGCGCCGGCACACCTCCCACACCGAGTTCTACGCCCGGCACGCCTCCACCGACGGGCGGCGGGTCGTCTACGCCCACGCGGGCGACCTGTGGCTGCTCGACGGGCTCGACGCGGAGCCGTACAAGCTGGACGTCAGGCTGAGCGGGCCGCGCCCGGCGCGCGCCACCCGGCCGGCGCCCGCCCGCGTCGGCGGCTTCTCGCCCGACGCGACCGGGCGGGCGAGCGCCGTCGAGATCCGCGGCACCGCCCACTGGGTCACCCACCGCGACGGACCGGCCGGCGCGCTCCGGGTACAGCCGGGAGCCCGGGTACGGCTGCCGCGCGTGCTCGGCGCCGACGGCAAGGCGGTCTGGGTCTCGGACGCCACCGGCGAGGACGGCCTCGAAGTCGGCACCCCCGGCGGCGAGATCCGCACGCTCGCCGCGGGCGAGCTCGGCCGGGTGCTCGCCCTGGCCGCCGCCCCCGACGGCAAGCACGTGGCCGTGGCCACCCACGACGGGCGCCTCCTGGTGATCGACGCCGAGACCGGGACGCTGAGGGAGCTCGACCGCACCGAGCACGGCGACATCAGCGGGCTGACGTTCTCGCCCGACTCGGCGTGGCTCGCCTGGGTCCACCCGCACCACGAGCCGCTGTCGCGGATCAGGATGGGCCGCCTCGACGGCACGTCCGCCATCGACGTGACACCCCTGCGCTTCGCCGACTACGACCCGGTCTTCACCAAGGACGGCAAGCACCTGGCGTTCCTGTCGGTGCGCACGTTCGACCCGGTGTACGACGCGCACGTGTTCGACCTGTCGTTCCCCGTGGGCTGCCGGCCGTACATCGTCCCCCTGCGGGCCACCACGCCGTCGCCGTTCGACCCCAGCCTGCAGGGACGCGGGTTCAACGGCGAGGACGACAAGCCCACGCGGGACGACAAGAAGGACGACGCGCCCCCGCGAACCGAGGTGGACCCCGAGGGGCTCGCCTCCCGCGTCGTGCCCGTGCCGGTGCCCGCCGGCCGCTACGGCAACCTGCGCGCCGGCAAGGACGCCCTGCTCTGGCTGCGCCACCCGCTGTCGGGCCAGCTCGGCGACGGCACCGAGCCGGCCGGCGAGATCGTGCTCGAACGCTACGACCTCAAGAAGCGCTCCCGGTCCGAGCTCGGCACCGAGGTACGGGCCTTCGAGGTGAGCGGCGACGGCACCCGGCTCGTCACCAACGGCAAGAACGGCCTGCAGACCCGCTCCGCCGGCGAGGGCGACGAGGTCGTCACCGTCGACCTCGACCGGGTCGCGGTCCAGCTCGACCCGGTCGCCGAGTGGCGGCAGAGCTACCTGGAAGCCGGCCGGCTCATGCGCGACCACTTCTGGCGCGCCGACATGAACGGCGTCGACTGGCCGGCCGTCCTCGACCGCTACCTGCCGCTCGTGGACCGCATCGGCTCCTACTCCGAGCTGATCGACCTGCTGTGGGAGGTGCAGGCCGAGCTGGGCACGTCCCACGCCTACGCCCGCGCCAACGCCGCGCCCGCCGACCCGCGCCGCCGGCAGGGCCTGCTCGGCGCCGACCTGGCCCGCGACGAGGACGGCACCTGGCGGGTCACGCGCATCCTGCCCGGCGAGTCGTCCGACCACGACGCCCGCTCGCCGCTGCTCGCGCCCGGCGTGGCCGTACGGCCCGGCGACGCGATCGTCGCCGTCGGCGGGCGGCCGGTCGACGCCGTGCGGGGCCCGCTCGCGCTGCTGTCCGGCACCGCCGGCCGTCCCGTCGAGCTGACCGTACGACCCGCGTCGGGCGGCGATACGCGCCGTGTCGTCGTCACGCCGCTGGAGGACGAGACCCCGCTGCGCTACCACGAGTGGGTCGAGGGGCGCAGGACGTTCGTCCACGAGGCGTCGGGCGGCCGGCTCGGATACCTGCACGTACCGAACATGGTGGCGTCGGGCTGGGCGCAGTTCCACCGCGACCTGCGCACCGAGATGGCCCGTGAGGGCCTGGTCGTGGACGTCCGGGAGAACGGCGGCGGCCACACCTCGGAGCTGGTGCTGGAGAAGCTGTCCCGCCGGGTCACCGGGTGGTCGCACGCGCGCGGCTACGAGCCGATGCGCTACCCGGAGGACTCGCCGCGCGGCCCGATCGTGACGGTCACGGACGAGTTCGCCGGATCGGACGGCGACATCGTCAGCGCCGGCGTCAAGAACCGCGGCCTCGGCCCGCTCGTCGGCACCCGCACCTGGGGCGGGGTCATCGGCATCGACTCGCGCTACTCGCTGGTGGACGGGACGGTCGTCACGCAGCCCCGGTACTCGTTCTGGCTGGAGGGCCCGGGATGGGGCGTGGAGAACCACGGCGTGGACCCGGACGTGGAGGTGGTGACCACCCCGCAGGACCGGGTGGCGGGACGCGACCCGCAGCTGGAGAAGGCGGTGGAGCTGGCACTGGCGGCCCTGGAGGAACGCCCGGCCGCCACCCCGCCGTCCCTTCCCCCATTGGCGTCATGACCGGGTGACCCGCTGTCTATCCAACCCGGCGCCGCGATTCGCCGTCCCTTCACCCGCGACCCCGGGCGAGCCACGGGAGGGCTAACGCTGGAGGCGGTCCAGGACCTCGCTGAGGATCGGCTCCGTGGTGGCGAAGTTCAGCCGTACGTGGCCTTCGCCGCCCGGGCCGAACCCCGCGCCGTCGCTCAGCAGGACCTTGGCCTCCCGTTCCAGCACCTCGGCCATGCCCGGACGGCCGTAGTCGAGCCAGGCCAGGTACGTCGCCTGGGGCAGGCGGTAGCCCACCCCCTCGGGCAGGCGGGCGGCGATCGTCTTGCGGTTGCGGTCCAGCAGGGCGACGGTCTCCTCCAGCCAGGCGTCGCCGTGCCGCCACGCGGCGATGGTGGCCTCCACGCCGAACACGTGCGACGACCCGTACAGGAACGGCGGCTGCGCGGCGAGCGCCTCACGCACGGCGGGGGAGCCGATGTGGGCGACCGAGCAGCGGATGCCGCCCAGGTTGAACGCCTTGGTCGCGGACGTCAGCGTGACCGTCCGCTCGGGCAGGAGCGTCGCGAATGGGATGTGCTGGTTCGGGGCGTACGTCAGATCTGCGTGGATCTCGTCGGCGATGACCAGCAGGTCGTGCCGTTCGACGTGCTCGGCCAGCTCCTCCAGCTCCCGCCGGGTGAAGACGCGGCCGGTCGGGTTCTGCGGGTTGACCAGCAGCAGCACCCGGCACCCGGACAGGTCGGGCACCTCGAACCGCCATGAGTCACCCTCGTCGGGCACGAGCTGGAGCGGCGTGAGTGGCCGGTCCATGGTCTCCAGCGTGCCCAGGAACGGGTGGTAGGCCGGGGTGTGGAGCGCCACCCCGTCGCCCGGCCGGGTCCACACGTGGAGGATCACCTGGAGGGCCTGGTTGATGTCGGAGAAGGTCCGCACGAACCCCGGGTCGGGGCTCCAGGAGTACCGGGCGGCCATGCGTTCGGCGAACGCCTCCGCCAGGGGTCCGCAGCCGGGATCGTCAAGCCAGATCGGGTAGCCGAGATCGCCCTCGGCGCGCCGCCTCAGGGCTTCGGCCACCGCGGGGGCCGTGGGCAGGTCCATGTCGGCCACCCAGGCGGGAATGACGCCGGGACCAGCTTTGGCCCACTTCAACCCGTCGTGCAGGGCCTTGAGGTCATTGGGGCTCGTTGCATCGGTCACCGGATAATTCTAGATTTCCGGCGCTTTGTCGCCAGATGCGAGGGCCGGCTGCGGACCGGGGAGGCGGATCGGGGGAGCGGCGCCTCAACGGGAGCGCGGCAGGGCGGTCTTCCGCACGTGCGACGCCTCGACGGAGAGCGGCGCGCCGTCCTGGCCGAGCGGGTGGAGCCGGGGAAGCTGCCGCCCTTGGCCGTCGACGAGGATGGAGTGCGGCTCGTCCGGGGCGAAGGCGTGGCGCTCGCCCCATTGGCGGAGAGCGACGACGGCCGTGAAGAGATCCTGCCCGGCTTCGGTGAGCCGGTAGGTGTGTCGTCTGCCGTCGGTGGCGGCGCCCTTGTCCAGGATGCCGTGCTCGACGAGCCTGCGGAGCCGGTCGGTGAGGATGTTGCGGGCGATCCCCAGCCCCTGATGGAACTCGGTGAAGGTCGTCGCCCCGTCCATCGCGTCGCGGATGATCAGCAGGCTCCACCGGTCGCCGATCAGGTCGACGGTCCGCGCGACCGGGCAGGCCGGGTCGGTCCAGGCGCTTCCCGCAGCGAGTGTGACGTTCACTGGGCCCTCCGCAATGAGTTGCAATATGAAACCAGTATGCCCTAGCGTCAGATGAGTTGCATTTCGCAACTTATCGGAGGGTGATATGGCGTCAGGATTGACCGGGAGGCAGCGGGCCGTGCTCGCGCTGGTGTGCGCGGTGGCGGTGTCGACCATCTACGGCATCCAGCCGGTTCTCGAGGCCGCGGGCGAGGACCTCGGGCTGAGGGAAGGGGCGCTGGGGTGGCTGGTCGCCGCCGGCCAGATCGGCTATCTGGCGGGGCTGGTGCTGCTGGTCCCGTTCGGTGACCTGTTCGACCGCCGCAGACTCATCACGGTGCACCTGCTGCTCACAGCGGCAGGCGCGGGGGTGGCCGCCGCCGCGCCCAGCGGCGGCATCGCGATCGCGGGCCTGGCCCTGGCCGGCCTGTTCGCCGTGGTCGTCCAGATCACGGTGGCCTACGTCGCCGCCGTCTCGCCGCCCGGCGAGCGCGGCCGCAACATCGGAGTGGTCACCTCGGGCGTGGTCATCGGGATTCTCGGAGTGCGGGTGGTCGCGGGCACCTTGGGCGAGCTGGCCGACTGGCGCATGGTCTACCTCGTCATCGCCGGGCTTTGCGCGATGCTCGCGCTCGCCGCCCGATTCACCCTCAAGGCCGACATCCGCCGCTCCCGAGCCCGGTACGGGCAGTTGCTGTCATCGGTGGGCCGTCTGGTGGTCGGCGACCGGCTCTTCCTCAGCCGAGGGCTGGTCGCGTTCTTCCTGTTCGCCTCCTTCGGCACGCTGTGGAGCGGACTGGCGCTCCCGCTCGGCGACGCGCCGTGGCACTTCGGCACCACCGAGATCGGACTGTTCGGACTCGCCGGTCTCACCGGGGCGCTGGGCGCGGCCCGGGCCGGCCGATGGGCCGACCGTGGACTGGCGCCCTCGGTCACCTGCTGGTCGCTGGCCCTGCTCACAGCCGCGTGGCTGCTGATCGGTCAAGCGGGGTCATCGCTGTGGCTGTTGATCGTCGGCGTCATCCTTCTGGACTTCGCCGTGCAAGCCGTTCACGTCAGCAGCCAGCACCTGCTCACCGCCGCCCGCCCCGACCAGAGCAGCAGCGTCATCGGCGCCTACATGGCCTTCTACTCCCTCGGCTCCGCGCTCGGCGCGATCACCACCACGTGGGCCTACAGCGCCGCGGGATGGCCGGCCGCCAGCCTGCTCGGCGGAGCTTACGCCGCCCTCGGACTCCTCGTCGCCATCTCGACCCGACGTTTCACCGCCCTGCCGGGGGCGCGGCAACCGGGTGAGTCCGTATCGGCTACGTCCCGCTGACACTCGGTGGCGCGAGCGCACGGCGCTGAGCGAGCACCGTTGACCGGCCTTGCAGCCCCGGCCACTTCCTCAGGGCTTCCAGCATCTCCCGGCCACTACTGCGTTCAGCCGGTGGGTGCGGAGGCCGTCACCTGGTCCGCCGCCCTGGCCGCCGGCTCGACTCGACCGCCGCTACCGGGGCAGGGCTCGAACTCGAACATCGCGATTGGGGCAAGGGCACGAGTGGGCTGCCGTGACCGGGGCAGAGCTCGACTCGAACGCCGTGACCGAGGCAGGGCGCGAGTGGAGTGCCGCGACCGGGGCAGGGCTCGATGCCGGGCTCGACGAGCTCAACGCCGAGGGCGAGGAACGAAGGCTGCCGGTGCTGGTCGCGGCTCCCCGGGGTGCTCCCGGGGAGCCGTCGGCGGTGGTGGGGTGGGTCAGAGGCGGCGGAGGACCGCCACGACCTTGCCCAGGACGCTGGCCTCGTCGCCGGGGATCGGGTCGTAGTTGGGGTTGTGGGGGACCAGCCAGACGTGGCCGTCCTTGCGCTTGAAGGTCTTGACCGTGGCCTCGCCGTCGATCATGGCGGCCACGATGTCGCCGCTCTCGGCGACGGGCTGCTGACGCACGACCACCCAGTCGCCGTCGGCGATGGCGGCTTCGATCATGGAGTCACCGGCGACCTGGAGGAGGAACAGGGTGCCCTCGCCGACGAGTTGCTTGGGCAGCGCGAAGACGTCTTCGACGCTCTCCTCGGCGAGGATCGGCCCACCGGCGGCGATCCGGCCGACCAGCGGCACATAGGCGGCCGTGGGCCTGCTCACCGTGGGCTCCTCGGAGGAGGCGTCGGGGTCGACCCACAGTGCCGGCTCGCCCGGCAGGCGGACTTCGAGGGCGCGCGGCCGGTGCGGGTCACGCCGCAGATAGCCCTTGCGCTGCAACGCCGTCAACTGGTGCGACACGCTCGACGTGCTCGTCAGCTGGACGGCCTCGCCGATCTCACGCATGGACGGCGGATATCCGCGCTGTTGCACCGAATCGCGAATCACTTCGAGAATCTTGCGCTGCCTGGGCGTCAGGCCCAGGGAGTCGCGCCGGCGCACCGCGAGGTCTGTGACCCCGTTTGCGTCATCTCGCTCGCTCATGCTCTCCTCCTCGTCGCCGGGTGGCCTGCCGCTCCGGCCTGCCCTCCCGGTCCGTGGTCTCCATGTCGCACACAGCGACCGTATCGCTGTTGAAGATCATCTTCAAACAATTGTTCGAGTCGTCCTCGAAATTATCAGTGGCGTGGTGTACAACATCGTACGGGAGTTCGATCGACACCGTGTTCGATTTGCTGATCTTTATTGGGTCTTTTTCTCGGACCCGGACGGCGGGGAGGTCAATCGTGCGCGTCACCGCGGTCACGGACATGACCAGCGAAGACGCCGGACGGCAGCGGGTCGCCGAGGGCCGTACAAAGGCGATCAAGAACGACGGTGTTGGGGGCGGGCGGACTGTGGGGGAGGACAAAGCGTTCAGTATTCGCGAACGCCTCGGTTTGCGCGACAATTCACCATCCAGGCGGGGCCGAGGTGGTGGTGGTCAGGTGGCGAGAGTGGCCGGACGCAGAACGACGGCAGGGCAGCTGCAGGACGGCTGCAGGACGGCCGGAGCCGACACGCCACGCTCGTTGGTCATCGTGCGGAGCTCGGCGTCACCCACGGGCAGGGGCCGAGCCGTACCCCAGGGGGAGGCGGTCGCGGTGCGTGGAGATGGGACCGAGCCGTGCTCAAGGGGGAGGGTGTCGCGGTGCGTGGAGATGGGACCGAGCCGTGCTTCAGGGGAAGGCGGTCGCGGGTGTGTGGAGATGGGCGCCGGCCCGTCGTGACGGCGGGTCGCGTGCTGTGAGGCGGATCGGCTGAGCGCTTCGGGCGTTCTGGGCGTACTGGATGGTAGGGCCGGGCGCGGCGACCGAGCCCGCGCGGCCGGGTGGACCGCAGGGGTCACTTCGAGGGGTGGGGTTCAGATGCGGGAGGACGTCTCGCGTAGTGGTGGTGCGTCGCCGGGCGCCGACGCGACGGCGGCCCGCGGGGCCGGTCGCGCCTTCGCCGCGGGAGGAAGACCCCAGCTGTGGCTCGTACCACCCCCCAGAGCAGAGGCCGAGGGCCTCGGCCTCCCGGCTGGGCGACCCGGAAGGAGGGGCGGCGGGCCGGGCGGGGGAGGCACAACCGTCCCGGAAGGCCGGCGGGCACGGGGAGGCGGCTCGTTTCCGGCGAACCGGTCGGCAGGGGCGGGCGGCCGGGGCGGCGGGTCTGTGCCGGTGGCGCGGATCGGCTCTGTCGTTCAGGGTGGCCGCAGTGAGGCGGCCGCAGCGGGCCGGGGGCGAGGATCCGGCCAGAAACGAGGGGCCGGCCAGGCGCGAAGGGGCGATCAGGGGCGAGGGTTCGGGGAGGGCCGAGAGGCGGGGCTCGGCTCCGGGGCTGGTGAGAGGCGACGGGGAGCGCTCGGGCGAAGGGCCGTGCGGAAGGGGTCTGTTCGGATGGGGTCTGTCCGGAGGAGGGGCGCCGTTCGGAAGGGGCCCATGCGGACGGGGCCCGTGCCCGGGAAGCGCGGGCGGCGGGCGGCGCCGGTGCGGCTCACCCGTCGCGGACGGGCCGCGATCATGGTCGCGGTGGCGGCGCTGTTGTCGCTGTGCGGCTTCTGGCTCGGCACCAGAACGGCCGCCCACGCCGCCACGCCCGCCCACGCCGCCACGGCCACCCACGCCGCCACGACAGCGAATGCCGCTACGACAGCGAATGCCGCTACGTCCGTCGCTTCGACGGCCGTGCACGCTTCGACGGCCGTCCAGGCTTGATGGCGGCGTGCTCCTTCCCGCGCAGAGGTGCGTACGGTTGATCGCGCGAAGCTGACTCGCGCAGGCGACCCCTGACCCGGTCACCGTGGAGTCCTTCGCTGCTCTCGCTCGTCGAGGGGGCCCGTCCTCGCGTGGCCGCGCGCCGACCTTCCGCCGAGGACGATGGGCGGTGACTGCACGGCGGTGGTTCCGGCCGCCATCCTTGATGGGCGCGTCACGCGGCAGAATCAGCTTGGTCAGGTAACGCCGCAGGGCGGCCGCACCTCGCCGTCACCGCACGCAGCGCCCGCTACGAGGCGGTGGCGGTTCGGCGAGTCGGTCCGGCTCCACAGGGGGCGGAGCCGGGGCGAAGGGCACGGTCTCGGGGGTCTGAGATGCGGCATAGGTTTTGAACCTGTGTGGATGGTGTTCTTTCCGCTTACAGGGCAGTTCAGCGGGGCCTACGTAGCCAGAAGGGGCCGACACGCCGGGCGGGCGGGAACATGCCGTGCTGATCAGCGGCTTCCCTGGGACGCCTGTGGCTCAACTTGCGTTCATGGTCGCGCGCTTCTACGGTTGGACCACAACATCTAGTACTTACACCGATGTAGTTCACCACACCTTGTGTTTTCGTGACCGCACCATGGCATGCCATGGTGCGGGCGTGAGCGTTCCCTGGTCAGCCTGGGCAGGGGCGTTCGCGCGGCGGCGAGGGCCGGGTGGGGTGGCCGCGGGGCAGGAGGCGAAACGCGTGCATTGTCCGTTCTGTCGCCATCCTGACACGAGGGTCATCGACAGCCGCTCGACGGATGACGGCGGCGCGATCCGGCGTCGCCGCACCTGTCCCGAGTGCGGCCGCCGGTTCACCACCCAGGAGACCGTACTCCTCATGGTGAGCAAGCGCAGCGGCGTGACGGAGCCGTTCTCGCGGGACAAGGTGGTCGCGGGCGTGCGGCGGGCCTGCCAGGGCAGGCCGGTCAGCGAGGACTCCCTGGCCCAGCTCGGGCAACGGGTCGAGGAGGCCATCCGGGCGAGGGGAGCGGCGGAGATCCCCTCGAACGAGGTGGGCCTGGCGATCCTGGGCCCGCTGCGGGAGCTGGACGAGGTGGCCTACCTGCGGTTCGCATCGGTATATCGCGGTTTCGAGACCTTGGCGGACTTCGAGGCCGAGATCGAACAGTTGAAGGCGGAGAAGGGGGAGTCATGACGGAGACGGCAAGCGGTTCAGTCGCGCGCGGAGGCAAGCGTCCCCGCAAGGGCCTGAAGATGAAGCGGATCTTCACCAAGCCGGGCGTGCATCCGTATGACGAGATCGCGTGGGAGCGCCGCGACGTCGTCATGACCAACTGGCGGGACGGCTCGATCAACTTCGAGCAGCGGGGCGTCGAGTTCCCCGAGTTCTGGTCGGTCAACGCGGCCAACATCGTGACCACCAAGTACTTCCGCGGCGCCGTCGGCACGCCGCAGCGCGAGTGGAGCCTGAAGCAGCTCGTGGACCGCGTGGTGGGCGTCTACACCCGCACCGCGATCGAGCACGGCTACTTCGCCGACGACGAGGACGCCGAGATCTTCGACCACGAGCTGAAGTACGCGCTGGTCCACCAGATCTTCGCCTTCAACTCGCCGGTCTGGTTCAACGTGGGCACCCAGTCGCCGCAGCAGGTCAGTGCCTGTTTCATCCTCTCGGTGGACGACCAGATGGAGTCGATCCTCGAGTGGTACAAGGAAGAGGGTGTGATCTTCAAGGGCGGCTCCGGCTCGGGCGTCAACCTGTCGCGCATCCGCTCCTCCAAGGAGCTGCTGTCGAGCGGCGGAACGGCCAGCGGCCCGGTGTCGTTCATGCGCGGCGCCGACGCCAGCGCGGGCACCATCAAGTCCGGCGGCGCCACCCGCCGGGCCGCCAAGATGGTCGTCCTCGACGTGGACCACCCCGACATCGAGGAGTTCATCGAGACCAAGGCGCGCGAGGAGGACAAGGTCCGCGCGCTCCGCGACGCCGGGTTCGACATGGACCTCGGCGGCAAGGACATCGTCTCGGTCCAGTACCAGAACGCCAACAACTCCGTCCGCGTCTCCGACGAGTTCATGCGGGCGGTGGAGAAGGGCGGCGAGTTCGGCCTGCGCGCCCGCCTCACCGGCGAGGTCATCGAGACGATCGACGCGCGCGACCTGTTCCGCAAGATGGCCAAGGCCGCCTGGGAGTGCGCCGACCCCGGAGTCCAGTACGACGACACGATCAACGACTGGCACACCACCCCCGAGACCGGCCGCATCACCGCCAGCAACCCGTGCAGCGAGTACGTCCACCTGGACAACTCCTCCTGCAACCTGGCCAGCATCAACCTGCTGAAGTTCCTGAACGACGACAACACCTTCGACGTCCCGAGCTTCGTCAAGCTGACCGAGCTGATCATCACCGCGATGGACGTGTCGATCACGTTCGCCGACTTCCCGACCGAGAAGATCGGCGAGACGACCCGCGCCTACCGCCAGCTCGGCATCGGCTACGCCAACCTGGGCGCGCTGCTCATGGCCACCGGCCACGCCTACGACTCCGACGGCGGCCGTGCCGTCGCCGGCGCCATCACCTCGCTGATGACCGGCACGTCGTACCGGCGCAGCGCCGAGCTGGCCGGCGCGGTCGGCGCGTACGACGGCTACGCCCGCAACGCGGAACCGCACAAGCGCGTCATGCGCAAGCACGCCGCCGCCAACGACAACCTGCGCACCGTCGGCTCCATGGACGCCAAGATCCACGCCGAGGCGTCGCGCCAGTGGTCGGAGTGCCTCAAGCTGGGCGAGAAGAACGGCTACCGCAACGCCCAGGCGTCGCTGCTGGCCCCGACCGGCACCATCGGCCTGATGATGGACTGCGACACCACCGGCATCGAGCCGGACCTGGCGCTGGTCAAGTTCAAGAAGCTGGTCGGCGGCGGCTCCATGCAGATCGTCAACCAGACGATCCCGCGCGCCCTCAGGCAGCTCGGCTACCAGCAGGAGCAGATCGAGGCCATCGTCGAGTACATCGCCGAGCACGGCCACGTCGTCGACGCGCCGGGGCTGCGCCATGAGCACTACGAGGTGTTCGACTGCGCGATGGGCGAGCGGGCGATCGCGCCGATGGGCCACGTGCGCATGATGGCCGCCGCCCAGCCGTTCCTGTCGGGCGCCATCTCCAAGACCGTCAACCTGCCCGAGTCGGCCACGATCGACGACATCGAGCAGGTCTACCTGGAGGGCTGGAAGCTCGGCCTGAAGGCGCTGGCCGTCTACCGCGACAACTGCAAGGTCGGTCAGCCGCTGTCGGCCGGCGGCAAGAAGGACGAGGCCAAGAAGGCCGAGACCAAGGAGGAGGCCAAGGCCGAGCCCGAGGTCAAGGTCATCGAGGTCAACCGCCCGACCCGGCGGCGGATGCCGAACCAGCGCCCGAGCACGACGACCCGCTTCACGGTCGGCGGCGCCAAGGGCTACATGACCGCCTCCAGCTACCCGGACGACGGGCTGGGCGAGGTCTTCCTCAAGATGTCCAAGCAGGGCTCGACGCTGGCGGGCGTCATGGACGCCTTCTCGGTGGCGATCTCGATAGGGCTGCAGTACGGGGTGCCGCTCGAGACGTACATGAGCAAGTTCGTCAACATGCGGTTCGAGCCGGCCGGCATGACCGACGACCCGGACATCCGGATGGCGACGTCGGTGATGGACTACATCTTCCGCCGCCTCGCGCTCGACCACCTGCCGTACGACGAGCGGGCGGCGCTGGGCATCTTCTCGGCGGCCGAGCGCGCGGCGCAGCAGCGCGGCGAGGACCCGGCGCCGCTGCAGGAGACGGTCGACCGCGAGGCGCTCGCCCAGTCGGCGCCGATCGAGGCCCGCCTCGAGGACAAGGCGGCGGACAAGGCGGGCGACCAGCCCGGGGAGTTCAAGCCGTCGGCCAAGGCACTGGAGAGCCACCAGCGCTTCACGGCGGACGCGCCGCTCTGCATGACCTGCGGCACCAAGATGCGCCCGGCGGGCAGCTGCTACGTCTGCGAGGGCTGCGGCTCCACGAGCGGCTGCAGCTGATTCCCAGGCGCTTGAAGCTCCACAACAGCTGAAAGCGCTGTACCAGCTCGCCAGGACAGGGAACCGGACGAAGGTCCGGTTCCCTGTCCATGTGGCCTGCGAGCTTGCTGGTGCGTTCGTGCAACCAGCGCTGTCCAGTACGCGTGGTATGACCTTTGCGCAGAGCGGTTCAGGGCGGCCGAACAGGTTGTCAGGCCACAGGCGGCGCGAAAGACTCGGCTAGCCTTGGACGGTCGGGCGGATGACGACTTCGCCGATCTCGACGTCGTGAGGCTGCTCGATGGCGAAGGCGATGACGCGGGCCACAGCCTCAGGGTCGATGGCGAACGCGTTCATGTCGCGCCGGATCTGCTCGCGGACCTGAACGTCGTCGATCGAGTCGACGAGTTCGGTACGGACCACGCCCGGTGAGATCGCCGTCGTACGCAGCACGCCGTCGGTCGACTCCTGCCGCAATCCCTCCAGCAGGGTGCGGACGGCGTTCTTGGTCGCCGCGTAGATCGCCTGGGTGGGCACGATCTTCAGGCCGGACGTCGACACCGTGGTCACCAGATGGCCGTGGCCCTGCCGGCGGAACACCGGCAGGGCGGCGGCGATGCCGTTCAGCACGCCGCGGAGATTGACGTCGATCATCGACGACCAGCCGTCGACGTCGAGGTCGGCCACGGGGCCGATCTTGGCGATGCCGGCATTGCCCACCAGCACGTCGAGCCGGCCGAACTCCGCCACGGCCCGGCCGACGAGCCGGTCGAGGTCCGCGCGCCGGGTGACGTCCGTGGCGCAGGTGAGGGCCTGTCCGCCGCGGTCGCGGATGTCCCGGGCGAGCTCGTCGAGACGTTGCGTCCGGCGCGCGCCGAGGACGACCGCCGCGCCGCGTCCGGCCAGCAGGCGCGCCGTGGCCTCCCCGATGCCGCTGCTCGCTCCGGTGATGGCGACGACCTTGCCGTCGATGGCTGTCATAGCGGACCCTTTCCCCACGGGCGGACACGTGTCCGGTTGTGGGGAGAGTACCGGACACGTGTCCGGTTAGTAAAATGGGGCACCTATGGACTCAACCCAGCGCCGGGCCGACGCCGCCGGTAATCGCGACCGGATCATCCAGGTGGCCCGGGCGGTCATCGCGAACGCGGACGAGGTCAAGCTCAACGCGATCGCCAAACAGGCAGGGGTTGGCCAGGGCACCCTCTACCGCCACTTCCCGACCCGGGAGTCGCTGCTCGCCGAGGTCTACCGGGAGGACGTGGACGAGCTCGTGGCGGCGGCGCCGGCCCTGCTCGCCGAGCACGAGCCGCTCGCCGCGCTGGCCCGTTGGTTCGATCGGGTGGTCGACTATGCGCAGGTCAAGCGCGAAGTGTTCGCCGCCGTCGAAGCGGCGGTGTGGCAGGACCTGTCCGCGCACAGCCTCGGCCCGATCGGCGCTGCGCTGACCGAACTTCTCGACGCCGGCAAGGCCGCGGGGACCATCCGCCCTGACGTCGACGCCCGTGACGTCATTCTGCTCATCGGTTATCTGACCCGTCTGGGACCGGACGAGTGGGACGCCAGGGCCCGGCATCTGCTCCACATCGTCCTCGACGGGTTGCGCCGTCCAGGGGAGTGACCTGGGAACGGCGGGCGCACCTCGGCAAGCGGGCCCCGAGCCGTCAGCGCGTGCGCGCGCTCCAGCCGTCAGGCGTCGAAGCGGTGGCGGGCTACCTCGATGTGACCGAGGTACCGGTGGGTCCAGCCGCACATTCCATCGACCGTTGCGCGCAGGGCTTGGCCCGGCTCGGTGAGGGTGTACTCGACCCGTGGTGGAACGGTGGGGTACACCGTCCTCTCGACCAGGCCGTTGCGCTCCAGCATGCGCAGATTCTGGGTGAGCATCTTGTGACTGATGCCCTCGACCTCGTCCCGCAGCTCGCTGAAGCGCAGGGTCCGTTCACCGAGCATCTCGATGATCAGGAATGCCCACTTGTTGGCCACGTCCGAGAAGATCTCCCGCGCCAGGGAGTCCGCGCGCCTCAGGTCCGCCTCGTCGGCCGGGCCGCCCTTTAACTGCTTGGTCACCATCAGGTTCCCCAGTCACTGAAAAGTGCGTTCTTCCATGTCAGCAGCCACTCTCCTATGGTTCCTGAGTAACCACAAGAGACCGAGGAAGACGTGGGCCCTCGGGCCCCATGACAAGGAGGCGGGCCGCATGGCCATCACTCTGGTGAATCCCAGCGAGTTGCCCACGATCGAGGTCTACCGGCAGGTGTCGATCGCATCCGGGTCGAAGCTGGTCTTCATCGCCGGGCAGGTCGCCTGGGATGCCGAGGGGATCACGGTCGGTGAGGGCGACCTCGCCGCGCAGGTCGAGCAGTGCTACCTCAACATCGGCATCGCCCTCGCCGAGGCCGGCGGCTCCTTCCACGACGTGGCGAAACTCACCGTCTACGTCGTCGACTGGACCCCCGACAAGATGCCCACCCTTCTGGAGGGGATCTCCCGAGCGGCCGCGAAACTGGGGGTCACTCCGGTCCCGCCGGCCACGCTGTTGGGCGTCGCGGCACTGGACATCCCTGACCATCTCGTCGAGATCGAAGCCACCGCAGTCCTCGACTGAACGGATGCTCCTGTCCACCGAGCGCCGAAGTGGCCGGCTACTGCGCTCAGTGGCCAACCGGCGTACTCAGCGACACATCGGAATGACTCGTCCATCGCATGGCGAAGGTCGCTGTGCCGGCGGCCGGGGCGTTACCTGCTGTAGTTCTTCCCGGGGACCTTGCCGGGGATCGGCTTGGCGATGAGGGCGACGGGGATGAAGAAGAAGATCTGGCTGATCGCCAGGGTCAGTGTCCACAGCGCCTGGTCGTCGTAGTGGCCGGCCGCCCTGGCGTACAGCTCGTCGGGGACGCGCTCGCCGGACGGGTTCGGGGTGAGGACGGCCTCCACGAGCTCCAGCGCGACCCGTTCGGCGTCGGTGAAGTAGGGGGCGTCCTGCCATGACGCCACGGCGGTGATGCGCTCCTCCGCCTCCCCGGCCTTGCGGAGGAGGCCCGTCTGCCGGACCGTGTGGTACGTGCTGCCGACGATCTGCCCGGCGCGGAGCTGCACCAGGTTGACGGTGGTGTGCGGAATCGAACCGTTCAGGGCGGCCCTGTTCATGGCGCCGGCGATCTGTGCCATCTCGGGGAAGAGCCGGCTGGGGTCGGGCAGACGTGACTGGAGATCGTCCTGCTCGGTCGTTGCGGGCGTGGACATGGCGGGGTTTCCCTTCTGCATTTCGGCGGTGGCGGCGCGCCGGCGTCAGGCGGCGACGGTCTCGTGGGTGCGGCGGCCGGTCCAGACCCGGGCGAGCTGAAGGACGCTCATGCCGAACATCAGGACCCCCAACGGAAGGTGCACGGTTTTCACGCCCGCGATGCCCAGCGCTATCTGCGCCAGCGTGAGCCCGAAGAAGACGACCGCGTACAGGATGGGCCTGGGCGAGCCGCCGCCCGGACGCCACGCCAGGATCGCGGCGAGCACGTGCACCAGCGCCACGGTGAACACCCCGTACGCCGAGACACTGTGCAGGGCCCGTCCGCTGGGCGCGGACAGCAACAGTCCGGCGGTGACGGGCGCCGAGAAGACGGCCAGGGTCTGCAGGAGGATGGCGACTCGCAAGAACATGGAACTGCCCTTCTGGATCTCACCGGGTCTGAGGCTTGTGACCTGGTGTCTCACTCATCCGACGACACAGCGGCCGGGAACGTGAGGCGCGGTATCGATCTCACATTCCGCGGCGTTGTCTCGTCGGAACAGTGAGGGCAACTGCGACAGAGGGAAGTCGGCGACACCATGAGCACCACCGCATCCGGGTCAGGAGACGGCCGGTTCGATCCGAGCCTGAGCGCGATCATGGGGGAGCGGCGTCAGCTGACCAATCTCGCCTACCGGCTCCTCGGCTCCCTGGCCGATGCCGAGGACGTCGTGCAGGAGACGTACGCCCGCTGGTACGCCATGTCTCCGCAGCAGCAGGAGGCCATCGAGTCACCCGGCGGCTGGCTGACGACGGTCGCCAGCCGCATCTGCCTCGACCTGCTCGGCTCGGCGCGGGCCCGGCGCGAGAGCTACGTGGGCGCATGGATTCCCGAGCCGCTGCCCGACCGCATGGAGTGGGTCGCGGGGATGTCGGACGGCATCACGGCCGACCCGGTCGACCGGGTCACCCTGGACGAGTCGGTCAGCATGGCCTTCCTCGTCGTGCTCGAAGCGATGACCCCGGCCGAGCGCGTCGCGTTCGTGCTGCACGACGTCTTCCGCTACTCCTTCGCCGAGGTCGCGGAGATGGTCGGCCGTAGCCCGGAGGCATGTCGCCAGCTGGCCTCCTCGGCCCGGCGTCGCATCCGCGCGTCGCAGACTCCCGCGCCCCAGGCCGGGCGGCAGGCCGGCGTCGTCCGGGACTTCAAGCAGGCGTGGGAGGCCAAGGACATCGACGCTCTCGTCGGCCTGCTCGACCCCGGCGCCACGATGATCGCCGACGGCGGCGGCCTGGTCCGCACCGTGCTGCGCCCGATCCAGGGCGGCGACCAGATCGCCCGTTACCTGGTCGAGATGGCCGGCTGGGCACCCGGCCTGACGATCCTGGAGCGTACGGTCAACGGGCAGCCCGGCCTGGTGGCCCAGCACGACGGCGTCACCGTGACGGTGGCGGCGTTCGACGTCGCGGGCGACCGGATCACGAACATCTGGGCGGTGCGCAATCCCGAGAAGCTCCGGCCGTGGACGGCGGACCCGAGCATCTCGGCCGGCGAACGTTCCACAACGTGACGCGATGGGCGGCGGGTCACGCGGCGACGAGGAACTCCAGGAGCTCCGGCGCCAGCGCCCGTGGCGACACGGCGTGCGTCTCGCCCTCCAGGACCCGGTGGTCCGCGCCCGGCACGGCACGGGCCACCGCCCGGCCCGCGTCCAGCATCCAGCGCGGGCTGGCCCCGCCGTTCAGCACCAGCGTGGGCTGCCCGATCGAGGCGAGCGGCCCGGCGGGCAGGGCGTTGCGCGGTCCCATGACGGCGGCCTCGTACGCCAGTGTGTGCGCGAGCGCCTCCATCCCGGCCCACTCGGGCAGGCCGCGCATCGCGGCGACCGCCTCGGCGGGGACCTCGGCGGCCTCCACCATGAACAGCTCGGCCGCGTCCCCGCGCCGCCCCTCCTTCACCAGCGACTCCAGCCGCGAGGCGAAGTCCGGGGACAGCTGCGGAGCGCCGGGACCGACGTGGTAGGGCGGCTCCCAGAGTGCCAGCTTGGAGACGGGCAGGCCCCCGGCCGCCGCCCGTAGCGCCAGCGCCGCCCCCGAGGAGCCGCCGAACACCATGGCCTGCCCGCCCGCCTCGGCGAGCAGGGCGGCGAGGTCGTCGATCTCCCGCTCCACCGCGTACGGCCGGGCGTCACCGCTGCCGCCCCGGCCGCGCCGGTCGTAGTTGTAGACCGTGAACCAGGGCGACAGCGTGGCCGCCACCACCCGCAGCAACGGGTGCTCCCTCCCGGTGAACGCCCCGTGCACGAGCACGAGGGCCGGCCCGGTGCCGGAGCGGTCGTAGACGATCGGGGTGCCGTCGGCCGAGGTGACCTCGCCGGTCCGGGGTTCGTCCATCCGGCCGCCGCCTCAGCCGGCCTGCGCCACCAGGGACAGGGCCGACCACTGGTGGCCGTCGGGGTCGGCGAAGCCGCGCTGGTAACGCTGTCCGTCGTTGATCGGCTCGCCGACGGGGGTGGCGCCCGCCGCGATCGCCTGGTCGAACAGCGCGTCGACGGCGGCCGGGTCGTCCAGGCCGAGGACGAGGATCACCTGGGTGCTCTTGGCCGGGTCGGCGACCTCCGACCGCGCGTAGGAGGCGAAGACCGGCTCGGTGAGCAGCATGACCTGGGTCCGCTCGTTGATCATCACGGACGCCATGTCGTCGCCCGCGCCGAACATCGAGAAGCCGAGCGCGGCGAAGAACGCCTTGGAGCGGCCGAGGTCGGCGACCGGCAGGTTGACGAAGATGGTGTGGGAGACAGGGGCGGTGGACATGGGCGGGGCCTTTCGCCGTGGTGGTGTCCGTACCGGGTGGTGCGGACACGTCCCAGTCTGCTGACGCCCGGCTCGCCGGTCTTGCGAGTCAGTGCCGCTCTCTTGACGATCCGTGCCGGATCACGGGTCCTGGGGGAGGCGGGCGCGGCGGTACTCGGCGGGCGGCATGCCGTACGCCTGCCTGAACAGGCGGCTGAAGTGGGCCGAGCCGGGCAGTCCCCAGCGGGCGGCGATGAGGCTCACCGGGACGTGGCGCAGGGCCGGATCGGCCAGCTCCCTGCGGCAGCGCTCCAGGCGCCGGTGCCGGATCCAGGCGGCCACCGTGGTGCTGCGCGTCTCGAACAGCCGGTGGAGCTGGCGCACGGAGACGTGGTGGGCGACGGCGACGGTGGCCGGGTCGAGCCCGGGATCGTCCAGGTGCTCCTCGATGAAGGCGTTGACGCGGAGCTGGAGGGTGCGGGCGCGCGACTCGTCCGGCAGGGCCGCGGTCTGCTCGGCCCGTTCGGCGATGACGGTGGTGAGCAGGTCCATCACCACGCCGGACAGCCGGGCCGCGCTGGCGGGCCGGTAGCTCTCCAGGTCCAGGGTGACCCTGCGCAGGAGCGGCGCGGCGAGCGCCCCGGTGCCGTCGTCCGTCGTGATCGGGACGGCGGTGAGCCGGGCGACGGAGTCGTGCGGGAGCGTGAGCGCGTCGCGGGGCAGGCTGAACACCGCCAGGTCCACCGCGGAGGTGTAGGC
This sequence comes from Nonomuraea sp. NPDC005501, assembly GCF_040605905.1. Lineage (NCBI taxonomy): Bacteria > Bacillati > Actinomycetota > Actinomycetes > Streptosporangiales > Streptosporangiaceae > Nonomuraea > Nonomuraea sp. NPDC005501. The sequence goes on from NZ_JBEXDT010000095.1 coordinate 25,247, forward strand.
GAGCTGGTACGGCCGGGCGAAGTCGTAGAGGGCGAGCCGGCCGGGCGTGAGCCGGGTGGAGCGCCCGTCCTGCTCCAGCACCGGCTCGCCCGACAGGGCCAGCACCACGCGGTAGAGCTCGCGCGAGCCCTGGCGGATCTGGCCGGGGGTCCGGTGGACGCTGTGCGGGGTGGTGGTGCGGACCCTGCCGACGCCGACGGAGCCGAGCGCTCCCGCGTCGATCTCGCCGCGCAGCGGGGAGTCGGGGTCGATGCGGCAGTCCAGGGGGCCGAGCGTGTCGCACACGATGCTCCGCCAGGCGGCGTGCCGCTGCTCCGGCGGCACGTCCTGGGCGCGGATCAGGACACCCACCGCGTCACCCCCGGTCAGCCCGCGACGGGCAGCGTGGTCCCGTACAGCCGCGACACCCGCAGCCGGATCACCATGCGCCGGTCGGCCGCCATCTGGCGCAGGAACGCCTCCTCCCGCGCCGGGTCGGCGAGGCCGCCCGCCATCGCGAGCAGCTCCCGGCCGACCTCGTCGCCCGGCTCGGCGCTGACCGGGGACAGCTCGGCCTTGCCCTCGGCGACCGCGAAGGACCAGAAGTCGTCGCTGGTCACGTAGAGGGAGCCGCGCGGGTCGCGCTGGAGCTGGCGGACCTTGAGCCGGTCGGCGATCGTCGAGATCCGCGCCACGCGCTGCTCGGCGTCCCAGCTGTAGACGACCGTGGACAGGTGGGGCACGCCGCTGCTCCGGGTGGTGGCGAGAGCGCCGAAGCGCTGCCCGGCGATCAGGTTCGAAAGCTCCTCCTCCGGCAGCGAGACGGGTGCCGGTCCGGCGCCAGGTCCGTAGCTTTCATCAGCCATATGGTGATTCCTCCTCGTTGTGGGGAACCCTACCGCCGCAGCCCCCGTCAGGTCGCCGAGCGCCCGGCCACCCCGTCAAGCGACTGTCAAGCGTTCGTCGACACCGGGCGCCCATAGTGGGACCCCGAGTGAAGAGAGGCGTGACGATGACAGTCCCCCTGCGCCCTCCCCTGCTGGTCCAGCGGCGGCCCAGCAAGGTCCTGCTGATCGGCCTGGTCGTCTCCAGCGCGCTGGCGCTGGTCGTGCTCGCCGTCCTGCTGCGTAGCGGCGGGCCGGTCGGGTTCGGGCTGTCGCTGCTGCTGGCGCTCGCGCCGCTGCCCGTGCTGCTCGCCGCCGTCCTCTCGCTGGACCGGCTGGAGCCGGAGCCGAAGCTGCACCTCGCGTTCGCGTTCGCGTGGGGCGCCGGCGTGGCGATCGTGCTCGGCGTGGCGCTCACCCTGGCCGGGCAGGCGCTGTTCAGCAGTGCGGGGTACGGCGCGCAGGTCGTCGACGCCATGGGCACCGTGTTCCTCGCCCCCGTGATCGAGGAGGCGCTCAAAGGGTCGGCGCTGCTGCTCCTCCTGCGCCGCCGCCGGGAGATCGACGGGCTGACCGACGGCATCGTGTACGCCTCGATGGCCGGGCTGGGCTTCGCGGCCGTGGAGAACGTCGGCTACTACCTGAGCGCCTTCCTGCGCAGCGGCGTGGACGCGACCGTGCAGCTCTTCGTCATGCGCGGGCTGATCGATCCGCTCGGCCACCCCGTCTACACCTCGATGATCGGGCTCGGCGTCGCCTACGCCCTCACCCGGCGCGGCCCGGCCCGGTACGCCATGATCCCGCTCGGCTACCTGGCCGCGGTCGTGCTGCACGCGTTGTGGAACGGCACCGCCTCCCTCAGGTCGCTCGGCTGGCTCGCCACCGCGTACCTGGTGATCATGGCGGCGCTGGTCCTGCTCGTCGTCGTCACCGTGCGGGAGCGGCGGCAGCTCCTCGCCAGGATGGGCGCCTACCTGCCCGCCTACCAGTACACGGGGCTGGTCACCCCGCCGGACCTGGCGATGCTCGGCTCGCTGGCCGGACGCCGGCGCGCCCGCCGGTGGGCCGGGCGGGCCGGGCTCGGCCGGGCCATGAGCGACTACCAGCACGCGGCGACCGAGCTGACCATGCTGCACCTGCGCGCCGAGCGGGAGGGAATGGAGCCGGTGAGGTTCGCCGCGGAGCGGGACGCGCTGCTCGGCGCCATGGCGAGCGCCCGCCGCTGGTGAAGTCCGTCTCCCCGTCCCGGACGGGGCTGAGCAGGCCCTTCAGGCGCGGGTGAGCAGCGCGGCCACGGCCGTGGCCGCCGTCAGCACGACGCACCCCGCCACGGCCACCGTCCCGCCCGATGCCGTTCCGAGCTGCCCGACGGCCGCCGCCACCCCGGCCGCGCCCAGCGAGCTGCCCACATAACGGGCCGTGTTGTTGGCCCCGGACCCCATGCTGACCCGGTGCGCCGGCACGCTCTCGATGGCCAGGTGGGTGATCGAGGAGTTGACCAGTCCCGACCCGATCCCGCTGACCGCGAGTCCCGCCACCACCGGGACCATCGAGCCGTCCGAGCCCGCGCCGAGCAGCCCGGTGAAGCCGGCCGCGCTGAGCGCGAGACCGAGCGCGAAGCGACCCGCCGTGCGCAGCCGTACGTGCCTGGACAGCAGGGAGACCACGAACGACAGCGACGACCAGAGCCCGAACAGCAACCCGGTCCCCATCGGGGTGAGCCCGCGCGCCTGCTGGAGCACGCTCGGCAGGTAGCTCAGCAGCCCGACGATCGCCGCCCCGACGACGAGCGCGCCCCCGGTCGCCACGAGGAAGGCCGGCCGCCGGAACAACTCCAGGTCGAGCAGCGGGTCCGGCCGCCTGCGCTCGGCCGCCACGAACGCGACTCCCAGCGCCACCGCCACCGCGAAGGCCGTCAGGACCACCGGCCGCCCCCACCCGAGCCTGCTCTCGGTCACCCCGGCCACCAGCGCGGCCACGCCCACGCTGAGCAGCACCACGCCCGGTACGTCGAAGCGGCGCGGCTCGGGGGAGCGCGACTCCTCCAGCACCCGCGCGGACACCGCCATCAGCGCCAGCGCACACCCGGCAACCAGCCAGTACGCGGCCCGCCAGCTCGCCACCGAGGCCAGCGCCCCGGACACCAGGGGCCCCACGGCGGTGCCGAGCCCGATCATCGCCCCGTACCGCCCGGTGGCCCGCACCCGCTCCGGGCCGGTCGGGTAGGCGTGGCCGACCAGTCCGAGGCTGGCGGCCAGCATCGCGGCGCTCGCCGCGCCCTGCGCGAAGCGCGCCGCCACGAACAGGGGCACGGCCGTGGCCAGCGCTGCCACCACGCTGGCCGCGGCGAGCACGCCGGTGCCGATGACCAGCACCCGCTTGCGCCCATGGTCGTCGGCCAGCCCCCCGGACACCAGCAGCACCGAGGACAACCCGAGCGCGACCGAGCCGAGGATCCACACCGGGCCGGTCGGCCCGGCGCCGAGCGCCCGCGCGGTGTCGGGCAGCGTGACCATCGGCACGGTGTAGTTCGTCAGCACCAGCAAGGGGGCGAGCGAGGCCACGGCGGGTCCCAACCGGGGCCGTGTCGTCAGTTCAGTGATTGAACTCATGGCGGGCACGGTACCACGGTTCAATGAATGAACTAAGATGGCCCCATGGCGCTCGGCAAGAACTACGACGGCCAGGACTGCTCCCTGGCCAGGGTCCTGGAGCTGGTCGGCGAGCGGTGGACGATGCTCGTCGTCCGCGACGCGCTCTACGGCGTGCGCCGCTACGGCGACTTCCTCGCCCACCTCGACATCCCGCGGGCCGTGCTGTCACAGCGGCTGACCGCCCTGGTCGACGCCGGCGTGCTCGAACGGCGGCGCTACCAGGACACGCCGCCCCGCGACGAGTACGTGCTGACCCCGATGGGCCGCGAGCTCTGGCAGCCCGTGCTGGCCCTGGGGCAGTGGGGCGAGCGTCACCTCACCCGCAACGGCGCCCGCCGGCTGTTCATCCACGTGGACTGCGGCGCCCGCATCGACGCCTTCTCCTCCTGCACCGGCTGCGGGGCGCCGCACCTCCCGCCCGAGCAGGTCGAGGTACGCCCCGGGCCCGGGCTGGAGGACGGGCGCGGCGATCCGGTCAGCGTGGCGCTGCGCGCACCCCACCGACTGCTGGAGCCGCTCCCGTGACAGGATTTGCCCGGACCCCCGAAGGGAGATCGCATGAGCTGGGTCGAGATCGACTCCGAGTCCGAGCTACGGGAGCTGCTGGGCGACGTGATGCCCCGTGCCGCCACCAAGGAGCGGGCGCGCCTGCACGAGCGTGACCGGCAGTGGCTGGCCGCCTCGCCGTTCTGCCTGATCGCCACCTCCGGCGCCGACGGGAGCTGCGACGTCTCACCCAAGGGTGATCCGGCCGGATTCGTCCGCGTCCTCGACGACACCACTATCGCCATCCCGGACCGGCCGGGCAACCGCCGCGCCGACGGCTTCCGCAACATCCTGACCAACCCCAACGTCGGGCTGATCTTCATGATCCCCGGCCGCAACGAGACCCTGCGGATCAACGGCCGCGCCCGGCTCGTCCGCGAGGCGCCGTTCCTCGACGAGATGGTCGTCACGAACCACCGGCCGCAGTTGGCCCTCGTGGTCGAGATCGACCAGATCTTCTTCCACTGCGCCAAGGCGTTCCTGCGCTCGTCGCTGTGGAAGCCCGACGCCTGGAAGCCCGACGCGCTGCCCTCGCACGCCCGCCTGGTCAAGGAGGTGCAGGTGGTCGAGGAGTCGGTCGAGCAGCTGGAGCAGTACTACGGCGAGTCCTACGCCAAGAGGCTCTACGGCTGAGCCGCGCTCCCGGCCGGGCCCCGGCTAGGCGGCCGGGGTCGGGCCGCCGGGGAAGCGGATCACGTTGCGGCCGGCGTAGGCGCGCAGGTCCACGACCTTCGGATCGGGCGGCGCCGGCCTGCGCCGGTCCACCGTGCGGATGTCGCGCACCTTGTGCCTGATGACGTGCGGCGGCACGACCGCTAGCCTCTTCACCCCGAGCCCCCCGTGATGTTCCTGTTATCTAATTTAACTACAGAAACACCCGTAAGCACGGTGTAAGAAACGGTTCGGCGGGGAAATCCTTCGCCGAACCGGACACGGTCCCGATCCTCGATCAGTAGGGGAGCCGGCGGCCCGAGGGGGAGCGCAGGTCCAGGTCCGCGTTGGGATCCGGACGTGGTCTCGTCGGCCTGACGATCGTGACGCGTCTCATGGTGTGCCCCTCCCGGCGCCCGGCCGTACGAGCGCCGCGCCAGCGCGGCCGGCGGGCGCGGGGACCCGCCATGCCGGACAACCTAACGCGGGGTCACCTGCGCTTTCAATGCATTTCTACCGGTGAAGCCACACCTGGTCGGTCTGCCCGCCGCACGGCCACGGGATGACCTTCTTGCCCGCCCGGACCCCGCTGCGGAATGTGACAACCCCGGGGCACGACCCGGCATCCAACCCCTTGTGGAAACGCTCAGCGCGGGGGATCCGCAGCATGTCGGCCCGTACTGGCTGGCCGGACGGCTCGGCGCCGGCGGCCAGGGAGTCGTCTACGAGGCGTACGACGCCGGGGGGCTGCGGGTCGCTCTCAAGGTGCTCCACCCGGGGGGAGACGGCGGGGCCAACGGCACGGCCGGCCGGCTGGCCAAGGAGGCGACCGCCGCGCGCCGCGTGGCCTCGTTCTGCACCGCCAGGGTGCTGGCCGCCGACCTCGACGGCAGCCGGCCGTACATCGTGTCGGAGTACGTCCCCGGCCCGAGCCTGCGGCAGGCGGTGAACGGCGGGCGGCTGTTCGCGGGCGACGACCTGCACCGTCTGGCCACGGCGGTCGCCACCGCGCTCACCGCGATCCACGACGCGGGCGTCATCCACCGCGACCTCAAGCCCGACAACGTGCTCCTCGGGCCGGACGGCCCCCGCGTCATCGACTTCGGCATCGCCCGGACCCTCGACATGTCCCTGACCAGGACGGGCGAGGTGGCGGGCACGCCCAGCTACCTCGCGCCCGAGGTGTTCACCGGGCAGCGGGCCGGCGCGTCCGCCGACGTGTTCGCCTGGGGCGCGACCATGGTGTTCGCGGCCACCGGACAGGACCCGTTCCACGCCGACAACCTCGGCGGCGTCATGCACCGCGTGCTGTCCCACCACCCCGACCTGACCGCCCTGCCGCCGGGGCTCCGGCCCCTGGTCGCCGCGGCCCTGCGCAAGGAGCCCGCCGCCCGGCCGGCGGCCCGCGACCTGCTGCTCGCGCTGGTCAGCGGCGACGCCGCCGACACCGGCGGGCTGCTGGCGGAGGGCAGCCGCGCCGCCCGCGGCGTGGCCGGCTCCGACCGCGACGACCCCGCCCTCGGCACGATCGCCGAGGACGCCTACGGCTCGCTCGGACCGGAGGAGCGGGATGTGGCGGCCGAGGTGTTCCTGCGGCTGGTCGCCGTGGGGGACGACGGCCGGGAGAGCGGCCGGACGGCCTCGCACGACGAGCTGTTCGAGGGACGCCCGGAGCCGGAGGCCGAGGCGGTGCACCGGGTGCTGCGCGCCTTCTCGTACGTCGTCTCCTCGGACGGCACGTCGGTGGAGCTGTCCCGGCCGGCGCTGCTGCGCGCCTGGCCCCGGCTGCGCATGTGGGTGGACGCCGAGCGCGACGGCCTGGCCGTCCTCGGCGAGATCACCCGGGCGGCCCGGCACTGGGCCGAGCACGGCCGGCGCGACGCCGACCTGCTCCAGGGCAGCCGCCTGGAGCGGGCGCTGCGGTGGGCCGCCACCAGCCGCCGGCACGTGACACTGACCCCGCGCGAGCGCGACTACCTCCAGGCCGGCACCGACCTGACCCGGCGGCGCACCAGGCGACGGCGGCTGACCACGATCGCGCTGGCCGGGATGCTGGCGGTCGCGCTGGTCGCGGCCGGCGTGGCGGTGTGGCAGGGACAGCAGACGGCCCGCCAGCGCGACATCGCCACCGCCAAGCAGGCGGCGGCCGAGGCGGACCGGATGCGGGTCACCGACCCGGGCACCGCGATGCGGCTGAGCGTCGCGGCGTGGCGGCTCTCGCCGCAGCCCGAGACCCGTTCCAGCCTGGTCGCCTCCCTCCAGCAGCAGGAGACCGCGGTGTTCCGCGACCCGCCCGTTCAGGGCGTGGCCTACCGGGCGCTCAGCCGTGACGGCCGCACGCTGGTGAGCGTCAGCAAGCAGGGGGTGAACGTCTACGACATCCGGACGGGCCGGCGCACCGGCGGCTGGAAGGGGCTGGACCTCAAGGGCGAGATCGTCTTCGGCCCGGTGCTCAGCCCGAGCGGCCGCCTGCTGGCGCAGTCGACGCCGGAGGAGCTCGGCGTCTGGGACCTCACCACGGGCAGACGCGTCTACAGGGAGAAGCTCGGAGGGGCGAGTGGCGGCGGCTACTTCCCGCGGTTCGGCGAGCACGAGACGACCATGCTCGTCTCCTACTTCGAGGGTCTGTCGCATCTGGTGGACCTGAAGACCGGCAGGCGGTTCGGGAAGCCGGTCGTCAGAGGCGACATGGAGGCCATGCCCGACGACCTGCTGGTGGATCCGACGGGCCGGCGCATGCTGGTCACGGACGGGCGGCTCGACGCGCTGTCGCTGCCCGGCTGGACGTGGGAGCGGCCCTATCCGGCCTGCCGCAAGGAGTCGGCCGTGGCCGCCTTCAGCCCGGACGGCAGGACCCTGGCCTGCGGACGTGACGGGATCACGCTGGTGGACGCGGCCTCGGGACGGCTGCGCGCCAGGGACGACCAGTGGTCCTGCGAGCTCTGCCGGAATCTGTGGGCCCAGATGCGCCTGGACGACCGGTACGTCGTCGTCTTCGCCCTACGGGACCTGCAGGTGTGGCGGATCGCCGATCACAAGGAGGTGCTCAACTACCGTGCCGAGGGCGACCTGACCGATGTCCGCCTCGACCCCGACGGCAGGACGCTGCGTTATCTCATGGACGATGTCGTCGTGAGCGTGGACCTGGCCTCCCGGGTGATGTCCACGCGGGTGGGCGAGGAGGACGCCGAGATCCGGTTCAGCCCCACGGGGCGGTGGGCCACGGTCGCCGACTATGAGGCGACGCGCCTCCGGGTCGTGGACCTCCGGACGCGTCGAACCGTCGCCACGTTCGCCAAGGACTCCGAGGCTCAGTCCCTGGAGCCGGGCTTCGACGAACCGCGCGACCGCATGGTGCTGGCGGAGTCGGACGGCAAGGTCAGGCTCATCGACCTGAGGACGTCGCGGCAGGTGTGGGCCGTCCGGACGCCCAAGCTCAACAACCCCGATCAGGTGCAGTTCACCGCCGACGGCAAGGAGGTCGTCATGTCGATGGACCCACAGGCGCAGGTGGAGGACTTCCGCGTGCTGGTCTACGACGCGGCCACCGGACGCACCCTGCACGACTTCGCCGCGGCAGAGCGCGGCGGCCCGCTGACCAAGGACGGCAGGGCGCTCGTCACCGGCAGTGGCAGGTTCCTCGACCTGACGACGGGCAAGCCGTCCGGCAGCGGGTTCGCCCTGTCCGCGACGGGCTACCGTCCCGCGCTGAGCAGCAGAGCCGTCATCGCGATCAGCCAGGACGACACCGGACGCATCGCCCTGTGGGACGCCGCCGCTCCCCAGGGAGCCACGCCGATCCGCCCCACACTGCCCCGCGCGGCCGGCTCGGTCGACCTGCTGGCCTTCTCACCTGACGGCGGCATCCTGGCCACCCTGACGATGAGCGGGAAGATCCAGCTCTGGGACCTCGCCACCAAACGGCGGCTCGGCGCCTCCTACGACATCCACACCACCGACGAGCCCCAGGCGCTCACGTTCAGCGGCGACGGCCGCACCCTGTACGCCGCCGTCGACGGGCGCATCCACGAGGTGCCGGTGGACCCGGGGCAGGTGGCGGCGGCCGTGTGCCGGCGCGCCGGTGCCACCCTGTCCGAGCGGGACTGGGCCCGCTACCTGCCGGACGTCCCGTACCGGAAGGTCTGCTAGCCCTTGCAGTTGCCCCAGGAGGTGCGGCCGCCCCACGCCTCGACGCGGTTGTCGGGGGTGCGGGTCCAGCCCTGGTACTTCACGCACTTCCAGCTGCCGTCCACGTGCCCGGTCTCGGCGTAGAACCGGTACTTCTGCACGTCCTCCGACCGGCCGCCGCCCCGCACCTCCAGGCTGGCGCCGGTCACCGTGCGGGTGCCGGTGTAGCGGGTCTTGATCGCGGCCACGCAGTTCTCGCCGCTGCTCTTGCTGTACATGAGGTAGACGTGCCCGAGCACCCGGCCGTCGCGCGTCCTCATCGCCCGGTGGCCGTCCTTGACCTGGTGGAATCCGGACCCGCACACGCGCTCGGGCGTGTAGGCCGCCGACGCGGCAGAGGCGGGGGCGGGGACGGCGGCGATCCCGGCGGCGACGAGGCCGGCCGCGACGATCGTACGCTTGAGCACGAGGTTCCCTTCGTCGAACAACATCGTCGATCTTTACCATGGCTTGACTGCGGCGCGAGGGGGATTCGTGAAATATCGGGGTTTGCCGCTCATCCTGGTCTGTGCGGCGTGGGGCATGTTCTGGGGCGCCTGGTCGGCTCTGCTGCCCGCCCTGAAGGACCAGCTCGGAGCCTCGAACGCGGACCTCGGGCTGGCGCTGACGGCGGTGCCGGTCGGGGCGATCCCGGCGATGGCCATGACCGGGCGGCTGGCCCGCGGACGCGAGCGTGACGCGCTCCTCCTCGCCTGCGCCGCCTTCGGGCTGAGCGCCGCCGCGATCGGCTGGACGTCGTCGCCGGTGGCGTTCGGCGCGGCCCTGCTCGTGCTGGGGGCGGCCAGCGGCGCGCTCGACGTCGCACTCAACCTGACCACGGGACGGGTGGAGCGGGAGAGCGGGCGGCGGCTGTTCCAGCCGGTCCACGCGGCCTTCCCCGTCGCGGTCATCGTGGCCGCCCCCGCCACCGGCCTGGCCCGCCAGCTCGGCCTCGGCACCACGGCGGTGCTCGCCGTGCTGGGCGCCCTCGTGCTCGCCGCCTCGGCCGCGCT
>NZ_JBEXDT010000096.1:0-31209 GCF_040605905.1 Nonomuraea sp. NPDC005501
GGGTCCTCGAGCTCGATCTCCTTGGCGATGGAGACGCCGTCGTTGGTGATGGTGGGGGCGCCCCACTTCTTCTCCAGCACGACGTTACGGCCCTTCGGGCCGAGGGTCACCTTGACGGCGTCGGCGAGCTGGTTCATACCGCGCTCGAGACCGCGCCGGGCGTCCTCGTCAAACGCGATCATCTTGGCTGCCATAAGGCTGGACCTCCCAGATGCAGGGTGGCTTGCGGCGGATCGAGCCGACGCCCGCGACGGCATATGGGTCCGCGTCTCCGTTGGCGGACCCCATCGTCCCGATCCCAGGTGCTGGCACTCACAAACAGAGAGTGCCAACGAACTGTTTAGCACTCTACCCGGTCGAGTGCAAGCGAGCACCACAGGCGCCCAGGTCAGCCGTACGGCGGGCCCCGGAGGGACCCGCCGTGATCTTCGACGAGGGTGCGAGGGCAGGCCGTACGGACTGCGCTGCCGCGCGGCCTGCCACTGGACGCCAGCGACCTGGGTCAGACAGCGCGGACGGACTCCGCCTGCGGCCCCTTCTGGCCCTGTGTGATCTCGAACTCGACCCGCTGGCCCTGTTCGAGAGAGCGATAGCCGTCCATCATGATTGCCGAGTAATGGACGAATACATCCTTACCACCGTCTACCGCGATGAAGCCGTAGCCCTTGTCCGCGTTGAACCACTTGACGGTGCCCTGCGCCACTTCCGACTCCTCTTACTGGGCTCGCGGATCCCGCCCATTCGTCCGCGAGACCCGCAATCGCCACGACTTATGGCAAAACAGCCGGACGATCGTCCTCGACCATACCTGTGGCACGGCGTTTGGCAACAGAGTCAAACCACAAACCGCGCAATTCCTCTCAACGGTTTCCCTAAGGGGATGTATGGGCACATGGCCGAAGTAGTTCAACATTGAATATCCGGGAAAAGCAGAAGGCGCCCACGAGGGGCGCCTTCAGGGAGCGATGCGGGGGGCGTCAGCCGCCGGCGACCGCAGGGATGATGGAGATCTGGACCCCTTCGGGCGCGGGCGTGTCCAGGCCCTGCGCAAAACGGACGTCCTCTTCTCCCACGTAAACGTTGACAAAACGACGAATCTTGCCCGATTCATCCAGAATTCGCGCGCCGATCCCCGGGTAGTCGGAGTCGAGCTTTGCGAGGACGTCACGAAGAGTCGTGCCCTCGCCACTCACTTCCGCGTTTCCGCCGGTGTACGTGCGCAGGATGGTGGGAATCCGTACAGAAACACTCATGATTAAGTCGCCTTTCCTGGTTGAACGGGCAGCCGCGTGCGGCGGTCAGACAGCCGCGCGGAACGCGTCGAGAGAGGGCTTGATCACAGCCGTGGGCTGGGCGTCCCCGGAGACCGCGTCGAGCGTCTTGAGCCCGTCGCCGGTGTTGAGCACCACGGTCTCCGCCTCGGGGTCGAGCCGCCCGCTCTCGGCGAGCTTCTTCAGCACGCCGACCGTGACGCCGCCCGCCGTCTCGGCGAAGATGCCCTCGGTCGAGGCGAGCAGCTTGATCGCGTCCACGATCTCGGCGTCCGTCACGTCCTCCACCGCGCCGCCGGTGCGGCGGGCGATGTCGAGCACGTAGGGGCCGTCGGCGGGGTTGCCGATGGCCAGCGACTTGGCGATGGTGTCGGGCCTGACCGGCTGGACCACGTCATGGCCGGCCTTGAAGGCGGCCGACACGGGCGAGCAGCCGAGCGCCTGGGCGCCGAACACCTTGTACGGCCGGTCCTCGACCAGCCCCAGGGCGATCAGCTCCTTGAAGCCCTTGTCGATCTTGGTGAGCTGGGACCCGGAGGCGATCGGGATGACGATCTGCTCGGGGAGCCGCCAGCCGAGCTGCTCGGCGATCTCGTACGCGAGCGTCTTGGAGCCCTCCGCGTAGTACGGCCGGAGATTGACGTTGACGAACCCCCACTTGTCGCCCATCGGGTCGCCGATCAGCTCCGAGCAGAACCGGTTGACCTCGTCGTAGGTGCCGTCGATGCCGATGAGCTTGCCGCCGAACACCCGGGCCATGGCGATCTTGGCCTGCTCCAGGTTGGCGGGGATGAACACGCAGGCGTCGAGCCCGGCGCGGGCCGCCGCGGCCGTCACCGCTCCGGCGAGGTTGCCCGTGGAGGAGCACGACAGGGTGTGGAAGCCGAAGTTGCGCGCCGCCTCGACGGCGATGGCCACGACCCGGTCCTTGAAGGAGTGGGTGGGGTTGCCGGAGTCGTCCTTGACGTACAGGGACTTGAGGCCGAGCGCGCGGCCGAGGTTGCCCGCCTTGACGAGCTTGGTCCAGCCGGGGTTCATGTTCGGCTTGGTGGCCACGTCGGCGGGGACGGGGAGCAGCGAGCGGTAGCGCCAGATGTTGGCCGGGCCCGCCTCGATGTCCTCGCGACGGACGTCGCCGAAGGAGTAGGCCGCCTCGAGCGGCCCGAAACACTCCAGGCACGCGAAGCTCGGACCGAGGTCGTAGCGGGTGCCGCACTCGCGGCAGGACAGGGCGGTGGCAGGACCGAAGTCAAGCGACATGAAGCGAGGCCTTCCCTCATCTTCGCCCGCGGCCACCTTGACCGCAGACCGGAATTGGCACCTTGTCCCGGTCGGCCCCGCCAGGTCGCGAGTCTCAAGCCGGGAGGGTTGCCGGGGCTTCGCAGGGCCGGTCCCTCCACCCCTCTGGATGAGCAATATTCAGTTGTCGCATCAGACTGTACCCGGCCACGCGCCGCCGCCGTCCACTCGTCTCATAGCATGAGACGAGTGATCTCACCGGTAGTCGTCGCCGAGCGCCGCCTGAACGTACTTGCGCGCCTGGTGGATGCGCGACTTGGCGGTGCCGAGCGGGATGCCGAGCTGCTCGGCCACCTCGTTGTAGTCGAGCTGGACGATGTCGCGCAGCACCAGCGCCTGGGCCAGGTCGGGCTTGTCGGCCTCCAGCGCCTCCATGGCGTCGAGCAGGTCCAGCCGCGACCCCGCGATGACGCTGACTCGCGCCACGTCGGGTTTCTGCACCGGCAGCTCCTCGGAGGTCTGCTCGGCGGCCCGCCGCTTCAGCGACCGGTACGTGGTCCGCGCGCAGTTGGCCGTCACGATGTGCAGCCACGTGCTGAACCTGGCCCGCCCTTCGAAGCGACCGATGTTGCGGGCCACCGCGAGCAGAGTGTCCTGGGACGCCTCCTCGGCGTCCTGGCGGTAGGGGAGAATGCGGGCACAATGCCGCATCACGTCGGGCTCGATCCGCTTCAGGAGCTCGCCGAGCGCGCGATGATCTCCGGCTGCGGCGGAACGGGCCAGTTCCTCGGTTAGCTCATCAAGCGCCATAGCTGGGATCCTACGATCGGAGGGAGGTTAAATGAACAGTGTCCTGGTCGCCTCCAACAGAGGCCCGGTCTCGTTCACCGTCGACGACGACGGCGCGCTGACCATGAAACGCGGCGGCGGGGGGCTGGTGTCCGGGCTGTCCGGAGTGACCAAGGACCACGGTGTGCTCTGGGTGTGCGCCGCGCTGTCCGACGGTGACCGCATCGCCGCCCGGCAGACCCCCGGAGGTCGGCTCGACCACGCGGGCTACGACACGGGCGCCCTGCGGATGCTCGACATCCCGGCGGCGACGTTCCACCGCGCCTACAACGCGGTGGCCAACTCCACACTCTGGTTCGTCAACCACCTGCTCTACGACATCCCCAACGCGCCCAGCTTCGGCTCCAGGTTCCTGCGCGAGTGGGAGTCGTACCGCGACTACAACGGCGCGTTCGCGCTGGCCCTGGCCGAGGAGGCCCACCACGGGGCCCGCGTCATGGTGCAGGACTACCATCTGACCCTCACCCCCGCCATGCTCCGGGCCGAGCGGCCCGACCTGCGCATCGCCCACTTCAGCCACACGCCGTGGGCGCCGCCCGAGTACTTCTCGCTGCTGCCCGACGACGTGGCCCGCGAGGTGCTCGAAGGCATCCTGGGCGCCGACCACGCGGGCTTCCTCGCCACACGCTGGGCGGACGCGTTCATGGACTGCTGCCGGGCGCTGCTCGGCGCCAGGGTCGACCACGCGGCCCGCACGATCACCCACGAGGGCCGTACGACCCGCGTCGGGGTGCACGGCCTCGGGGTCGACGGCGACGCGCTCTGCGAGCGGGCCGGCGAGCCCGACGTCGAGTCGCACATGGCCGCGCTGCGCGACCAGGTCGGCGACCGCGCCCTGATCGTCCGCATCGACCGGACCGAGCTGTCCAAGAACATCGTGCGCGGCCTGCTCGCCTACCGCGAGTTCCTGGCCGCCCACCCCGAGTGGCACGGGCGGGTCGTCCACCTGGCCTTCGCCTACCCGAGCCGGCACGACCTGCCCGAGTACCGCGAGTACACCGCCTCGGTGCAGCGGTGCGCCCAGGAGATCGAGGACGAGTACGCCACCGAGGACTGGGACCCGCTGATCCTCAACGTCAACGACGACTACCCGCGCTCGCTGGCCGCCTACCGGATGGCCGACGTGCTCCTGGTCAACCCGATCCGCGACGGCATGAACCTGGTGGCCAAGGAGGGCCCGATCCTGTCGCCGCGCGCCGCCCTGGTGCTGTCACGCGAGGCCGGGGCGGCGGCCGAGCTGGGGCCGCACGCCCTCGTGGTCAATCCCTACGACATCAGCGACACGGCCGGCGCGCTGCACGAGGCGCTGGTCATGCCCGAGGAGGAGCGGGTGCGCCGCCGCCGGGAGCTGGTCGCCGCCGCCACGGCGCTGCCGCCCGAACGGTGGCTGGAGGCGCAGCTCGACGCCCTCGACAAGCTCGGCCCCACCCAGGGCTGACCGGCCGAAGGCCACCTTCATCGCCAGGTCGCGCGCTTGAGCACGCCGGCCAGGCCCGGGGTGTTCCACTGGTCGACGACGAGCACCTTGGTCCTCGGCAGGTACCACTCGCGCTGGATCCACCTCGACCTGACCTCGGCGCCGTCGTAGGTGACGCAGGTGGCCTTCCACTCGCGGTAGTACGCCTTGTGGCCGGGGCCGACCTGACGCAGGCCCTTGACCCTGGCGGCGCCGAGCCTCTCGCCCCACCTGCGGTCGTGCGGGCAGGGCTGGACGTCGGTGGCCGGGTAGAACGGGCGCTCGGCGGTGTACGGCTCGAACACCTCGCCGCCCAGCTCGATGGCCTTCGGCCCGAGGATCCAGAAGCTGTCGCACTCCGACCCGGCGTAACCCGACCCGGGCTTGGGGCACGAGCCGGTGACCACGCGGATCCAGTCGCCCTTGCCGTACACCTTCCAGCCGCCCGGCAGGCTCAGCGTCAGGCCGTCGCGCAGGCGGAGGGGGGTGCCCGAGCCCCCGGCGGAGGCGGTGGCGGAAGCGGTGGCGGTGGCGGGGATCAGGAGCGTGACCGCCGCGGCGAGGCCCGCGGCGGCGAGAGCTGTCTTCGGCATGCCGTGACCGTACGGCCGGGCACTTGCAGATCGATCACGAACGACTTGATCACGAGCGCGCGACAGCCGAGGCGAGCTCACGGAGCAGCGCCACGACCCCGTCTGGCCCGTCCACCACGATGTCGGCCCGCTCGGCGAGCCTGGTGACCTCGGCCGAGCCGCTGCACACGGTCACGCCCGGCAGCCCCGACGCCTCGACCGCGTCGAAGGCGGCCAGGTCGCCGAGGTCGTCCCCGGCGAACATCACGGACCTCGCGGCCCGCTCGGCCAGGAACAGCCCGAGCGCGTGCCCCTTGTCCATGCCCGGCGGTCTCAGCTCCAGCACGAGCCGGCCCGGCTCCACCACCAGGCCGTGCCGGGCGGCCAGCTCGGCCAGCGGCTCGCGCAGCGCGGCCAGCGCGCCCTCCGGGTCGTCGGCGCGGCGGGTGTGGACGGCCACCGCCCGGCCCTTGTCCTCCACGGTCACGCCCTTCAGGCCCAGCGAGTCGAGCAGCAGCGGCAGCTCCGCCTCCGCCCGCGGCACGCCGGCGGGAGGCGGCGGGCCGGAGACCGTGCCGCGCTCCCATCGCTCGAAGCCGTAGTGGCCCAGCACCACCAGGCCCGGCACGTCGGCCAGGCCGGGCCCGAGCTCCAGGGCGGTGGCGACGGGCCGTCCGGTCACGATGGCCACCGCCCCGACGTGCCCGCCCAGCTCGGCCAGCACGCCGGGCGCCTCCGGGTGGATCCGGGCGGAGGCCGGGTCGGGCACGATCGGGGACAGCGTCCCGTCGAAGTCGAGCCCGATCACGGCACCCGCCGGGTCCTTCAGGATGGCTTCCATGCCAGGGATGTCTCCAGGGATGTTCCTCACGCGGCTGGGCCTACCCAGCCGGTCAGGGGCGCATGCCCAGACGCCTCGCGGCGCGGTCCCGCTGGCGGCCGGCGCGCAGCCTGCGCAGCCGTTTGACCAGCATCGGGTCGTGCTCCAGGGCGGCCGGCTTGTCGATGAGCTCGCCCAGAAGCTGGTAGTAGCGGGTGGCGGAGAACCCGAAGGTCTCCTTGATGGCCTGCTCCTTGGCGCCCGCGTGGCGCCACCACTGGCGCTCGAAGGCAAGGAGGTCGAGATCGCGTCGGGTCAGCTGTGCGGGTGACGTGAGGGGCTGGTCGTGCGCTGGCTGTCGGGGTGCACTGTCACCGCCGGCCGGTGCAGTGTCCATGGTTCCTCCTCCAAAGGCTGCGCGCGACGATACGACACGCGCATGCGGCCCGACGCCATCGTAATGTGCGCAGTCCGGCTGTTCATGGCGGATGGCTAGACGTACAGTCACGAAGTGTGACCTCAGTCATCACGCTTCTCACGGACTACGGGCTGGAGGACGGCTACGTGGCGGCCTGCCACGGGGTGATCGCCGGCATCGCTCCCGAGGCCCGGGTGATCGACGTGTGCCACACCATCCCGTCGGGCGACGTACGGCGCGGCGCCGCGATCCTCGCGCAGACCATTCCCTACCTGCCCCTGGGCGTGCACATCGGCGCGGTGGACCCCGGCACGGGAGGCACCCGCCGGGCCGTCGCGATCGAGGCGGGCGGCCGGGTGTTCGTCGGCCCGGACAACGGGCTGCTGTCGTGGGCGGTGCACGCCAGCGGGGGCGCCGACGCGGCGTACGAGCTCAGCAACGAGGAGTACTTCCTGCGACCCGTCTCGCCCACCTTCCACGGGCGCGACATCTACTCGGCCGTCGCGGCCCGGCTGTTCAAGGGCGCCAAGCCGGCCGACATGGGCCCGGAGCGCCCGGTCGGCCGGCTCGTCTCGCTGGCGGAGCCGACCTCGGTGGTGCGCGAGGGTGCCGTGGAGGGCGAGGTCGTCTCGGTCGACCGCTACGGCAACACGCAGCTGTCGATCACCGCGAGCCACCTGGAGGCGCTGGGGGCGCGGGTGGGCGACACGCTGGGCGTGTGGCTGGGGCGGCGGCAGCTCACGCTGCCGTACCGGGAGACGTACGCGGCGGTGCCGCCGGGTGAGCTGGTGGCGTTCGCGGACTCGGCGGGGCTGATCGCGATCGCGGTGAACTCGGGGGACGCGGCGCAGCGGCTCGGGCTTCCCCCCGGCGCTCATGTCCGGATATCTCCCTCTATAGCCAAGTCTTAGGCTACGAAAGTTACTTAAGCCTAATTACGCGATGTATCGGACCGTTTACTGAAGGTCCTGATCAATCGTGGGCGTCGCGTGTCACAATCTCCGGCAACGGGCATCCCCCCACCTGCCCCGGAGGTCGCGATGCGCCACTTCCGTCCCATGCCGCGCGTCCCCAGGAGACTCCTACCCCGCCTCACCGTCTGTCTCGTCACCTGTCTCGTCGCCTGCCTGTCCGCCTCGCCGCTGACGGGCCGCACATCGAGCGCCGGCGCCGCCGCCCGCACCGGGACGGCCGCGTACGAGGCCGCGCAGTGGCAGCTCCCCGCGCTGCGCCTGCCCGAGGCGTGGCGGATCAGCAGAGGCGAGGGCGTGCTGGTGGCGGTCCTCGACACCGGCGTGAACGGTCGCCACCCCGACCTCGCGGGCTCCGTGGTGGCCGGTCCCGACCTGACCGGCGCCGGGAGCCGGCCCGGCCGGTGGGGCCACCACGGCACCGCCATGGCCAGCCTCATCGCCGGCCACGGCCACACCCGCACGCCCGCCGCCTCCCGGGTCGCCGCGTTCTCCTCGCCCTCCTCCCCGGCCCGCGTGACGCGGGCCGGGGAGGAGACCGCACGGACCGGTGTGATCGGCGTCGCCCCCGAGGCCCGCGTCCTGTCCGTCCGCGTCACGCTGGAGAACGACGACCCGCTCCGCACCCATCCCTCCGCCGGCCGGCCCGACGCCCTGGCCCGCGGCATCCGCTACGCCGCCGACCACGGCGCGGACGTCATCAGCATGTCCCTGGGCGGCGGCAGCGGCGTCTGGAGGGGCTCGCCCGCCGAGCAGGCGGCGGTACGGTACGCGCTGTGCCGCGGCGCCGTGCTGGTGGCCTCCTCCGGCAACGACGGCGAGACCACGAACCGCAGGAACTACCCGGCCGCCTACCCCGGCGTCATCGCGGTGGGCGCGGTGGACCAGCGGCTCAGGGTGACGGCGTTCTCCAACCGCCAGAACTACCTGTCGGTGGTGGCCCCCGGCACGGGCATCCTCACCGCCGACGGCGCCGGCTCGTACGTGGTGGGCGACGGCACGAGCGCGGCGGCGGCCATGGTGGCGGGCATCGCGGCACTGGTGAGGTCCGCCTACCCCGGCCTGCCACCCGACCAGGTGCGCGCGGCCATCGAACGCGGCACGGTCTCTCGCCCGGCCGCCCGCGACCCCTCGTACGGGCACGGCGTGGCCGACGCGCTGCTCGCGCTGCGGGAGGCGGGCCGGATGGCGGGAGCCCGTGCGGGCAAGGCCCCTCCGCCGCCGCCCGCGCCCGGCCGGACCGCCGGACCGGAGCCGGAGTCGCGGCTGCCGACCCTGGTGGGGCTGCTCGTGCTCTGCCTGGCGATGGCCGCGCACGTGGTGGCGCGGCGGCGCGCCTCCTGAGCCGCACGAGCTTAAACCTAGCAAGCGCTTGTGTAATACTCGTGGCATGACCCTGGCGATCGACGGCTGGTTCACGATCGAGGACGGCGCCACCCACCTCCTGGGCGCCCGGTGCTCCGCCTGCGGCACGGTGACGTTCCCGCCGCGGACCGGCGGCTGCCCCGACCCCGGCTGCGAGAGCGAGAGCCTGGAGGTGACGCGACTGTCCCGGCGGGGCCGGGTCTGGTCCTACACCGACGCCCGCTATCCCCCGCCCGAGCCGTACGTGGCCGCCGAGCCGTACACGCCGGTCACGCTGGCGGCGGTGGAGCTGGAGCGCGAGGGGATCGTGGTGCTCGGACAGGTCAGGGACCTCACGGTCGAGGACCTGGAGGTGGGCATGGAGCTGGAGCTGACCCACGGCGCGCTCGCCGACGGGCCGCTGGTGTGGATGTGGGGGCCGGCGTCGTGAGCGTGGTGGTGCTGGGCGCGGGCATGCACCCGTGGGGCAAGTGGGGCCGCCCGTTCACCGAGTACGGCGTCGCGGCGGCCCGCGAGGCGCTGCGCGACGCCGGGGTGAGCTGGCCCGAGGTCGGGTTCCTGGTGGGCGCCGACACGATCAGGAACGGCTACCCGGGCTTCGTGGCCGGGGCCACGTACGCGAGGGCGCTCGGCTGGTCGGGCGCCCGGATCGCGTCCTGCTACGCCGCCTGCGCCTCCGGCGCGCAGGCCGTCGACATCGCGCGCACCCGGATCCTCGCCGGGCTGTGCGACGTGGCGCTGGTGGTGGGCGCCGACTCGACCCCGAAGGGCTTCTTCAAGCCGGTCGGCGGCGACCGCCCGGACGACCCGGACTGGCTGCGCTTCCGCCTGCTCGGCGCCACGAACCCCGCCTACTTCGGGCTCTACGCGCGCCGCCGCATGGCCCTGCACGGCTCCACGGCCGAGGACTTCGCCGCGGTCAAGGTCAAGAACGCCCGCGCCGGCTCCCTGAACCCGCTGGCCCGTTACCGCAAGCCCGTCACGGCCGGGGAGGTGCTGGCCTCGCCCATGGTGGCCGATCCGCTGCGCCTCATGGACATCTGCGCCACCTCCGACGGCGGGGCCGCGCTCGTGCTCGCCTCCGCCGACTACGCGCGGCGGCGCGGCGTCACGGACGCGGTGCGCCTGGCCGCCGTGTCCACGGTGACGCCGTCCTTCCCGAACGCCGTCCTGGAGCTCCCGGAGTTCGCCACCGACTCCCGCGCCGCCGTGCCGCCTCCCGAACGGCCGTTCCGCGCGGCGATCGCCCACGCCGCCTACGAGGAGGCGGGGCTGGGACCGGAGGACGTGTCGTTCGCCGAGGTGTACGACCTGTCCACGGCGCTGGAGCTGGACTGGGTCGAGGACGTCGGGCTCTGCCCGCCGGGCGAGGCGGACAAGCTGCTGCGGGCCGGCGACACCGCGCTCGGCGGGCGTGTCCCGGTGAACCCCTCCGGCGGGCTCGCCTCGTTCGGCGAGGCCATCCCCGCCCAGGCGATCGCCCAGGTGTGCGAGCTGACCTGGCAGCTGCGCGGCCGGGCGGGCGCCCGCCAGGTGGCCGGCGCCACGGTGGGGCTGGCGGTCAACCAGGGCCTGTTCGGGCACGGCTCCGCGGTCATCGCCACCCGCTGACGTACGCCCGAAGAGCTGACATACCGCCTGGACGAACGCGGAGCCCCGCGCGAGCGGATCGCGCGGGGCCCGTGTGGCTGGACGGCGGCGCTAGCCGACGTGGACCACGTCGTGCGTCTCCGCGAAGTGGCAGGCGCTCAGGTGCGACGTGCCCGGCCGGATCTGGAGCAGCGGCTCCTCCTCGGCGCAGATCTCCTGGGCCTTCCAGCAGCGGGTGCGGAAGCGGCAGCCCGACGGCGGGTTGGCCGGCGAGGGCGGGTCGCCCTGCAGGATGATCCGCTCGCGCTGCTCGCGGCCCTCGGGGTCGGGGACCGGGACGGCCGACAGCAGCGCCTGGGTGTACGGGTGGGCCGGCCGGTCGTAGATCTCCAGGTCCTTGCCCAGCTCCACCATCTTGCCCAGGTACATCACCGCGACCCGGTCGGAGATGTGGCGCACCACCGACAGGTCGTGGGCGATGAAGATGTACGCCAGGCCGAACTCGTTCTGCAGCCGCTCCAGCAGGTTGATGACCTGGGCCTGGATCGACACGTCGAGCGCGGAGACCGGCTCGTCGCAGACGATGATCTCGGGCTGGAGCGCCAGGCCGCGGGCGATGCCGATGCGCTGGCGCTGACCGCCGGAGAACTGGTGCGGGTAGCGGTTGATGTGGTCGGGGTTGAGGCCCACGACCTCCAGCAGCTCCTGCACCTTGCGCCGGCGGTCACCCTTGGGCGCCACCTCGGTGTGGATGTCGAAGGGCTCGCCGACGATGTCACCGACGGTCATCCGGGGGTTCAGCGAGGTGTACGGGTCCTGCATCACCATCTGGATGTTCCGGCGCATCCGCTTGAGCTCGCCGCCCCTGGCCTTGGCCATGTCGCGCCCGTTGATGACGACCGAGCCGGAGGTGGGCCGCTCCAGCGCCATCAGCACCTTGGCGAGCGTGGACTTGCCGCAGCCCGACTCGCCGACGATGCCCAGCGTCTCGCCCTTGTTGAGCTCGAACGAGACGCCGTCGACCGCCTTGATGGCGCCGATCTGCTTCTTGAACATGATGCCCTGGGTCAGGGGGAAGTGCTTGACCAGGTCCCGCACCTCAAGGATTCGCTCACCTTGGGTCGCCATCGAGGACCTCCCTCCAGTAGTGGCAGGCGCTGTTGCGCACACCGCTGATCGCGTAGAGCGGGGGGGCGTCGGTCACGCAGTTGTCCTGGCGGTACGGGCACCGCGGGTGGAAGGCGCAGCCGGTCGGCATGTCGAGCAGGTTGGGCGGCAGGCCCTTGATCGCGTACAGCTCCTGGCCCTTGAGGTCGACCCGGGGGATCGACTCCAGCAGACCCTTCGTGTACGGGTGGGCGGGCGCCCGGTAGATGTCGTACACCGGGGCGTTCTCGACGATGCGTCCCGCGTACATGACCGCGATCTTGTCCGCGACGTCGGCGACGACGCCGAGGTCGTGCGTGATGAGGATCAGGCCCATGTTGCTCTCGCTCTGCAGCTCGGCGAGCAGCTCCATGATCTGGGCCTGGACCGTCACGTCGAGGGCGGTGGTCGGCTCGTCCGCGATCAGCACCTCCGGGTCCAGCGCGATCGACATGGCGATCATGATGCGCTGGCGCATGCCCCCGGAGAACTGGTGCGGGTAGTCGTGCACGCGCTGCTTGGCGGCCGGGATGCGGACCCGGTCCATCAGCTCGACGGCCTTGGCCATCCCGTCGCGCTTCGACATGCCGCGGTGGACGCGGAACATCTCGCTGATCTGCCAGCCCACGGTGAACACCGGGTTGAGCGCGGAGAGCGCGTCCTGGAAGATCATCGCGATGCGCTGGCCGCGGACCTGGGTGCGCGCCTCGTCCGACAGCTTGAGCAGGTCGGTCCCGCGGAAGCGGATCTCTCCCTTGGGAATGCGCGCGGGCGGCATGTCCAGGATGCCCATGATCGCCTGCGCGGTCACGGACTTGCCGGAGCCCGACTCGCCCAGCACCGCCAGGGTCTCCCCCGGGTTGAGCGTGTAGCTCACCCCGTTGACGGCCCGCACGACACCGGCCCGCGTGGCGAACTCCACGTGGAGGTCCTCCACCGCCAGCAACGGCTCGTCGCCCAGCCCTCCCTCGGCGGGCAACGTGTCCAGCGATGTCTTACTCATCTGTCCCCCCTCCTACCTGAGCTTCGGGTCGAGCGCGTCGCGGACGGCGTCGCCCAGCATGATGAACGCCAGCACGGTGATGCTGAGGAACACGGCCGGGAACACCAGCGGCAGCGGCGCCTCCAGGAACCGGTTCCGGGCGTCGGCGATCATCAGGCCCCACGAGATGTCCGGCGACTGCACACCCACCCCGAGGAACGACAGCGCGGCCTCGGCCGCGATGAACCCGCCCAGGTTGATGGTGGCCACGACGATCACCGGGGCGATCGCGTTCGGCAGCAGGTGCCCGAACATGACCCGGCTCTGGCTCGCGCCGAGCGCCCGCGCCGCGATGACGAAGTCCTGGCTCCTGGCCGTGATGACGGCGGCCCGCATGATGCGGAACGTCATCGGCCAGGCCAGCACCGACAGCGCGATCACGACGATCCAGATGCCCAGGCCCTTGTCCCGGAACGTCGCCGTGATGAGCAGCGCGCCCAGGATCTGCGGGATCGCGAAGAACACCTCGGTGACGCGCGAGGAGACCGTGTCGGTGAGCCCGCCGCGGGCGCCCGCGATGAGACCGAGCAGGCCGCCGACGACCGCGGTGATGACCGTGGTGCTGACGCCGATGAGGATCGAGTTGCCGGCGCCGTAGATGGTCCTGGCGTACACGTCGCAGCCGAGGTTGTCGCGTCCGAACAGGTGACCCGCGCTCGGCCCCTGACGGGCCGTCGCGAGGTCGCAGGAGCGCGCGTCCAGCGGGTTGATCGACGTGAACAGCGAGGGCCAGAACGACATGACCAGTAGGATCGCGATGAGGACCAGCGAGAAGATGAACATCGGCCGGCGGCGCAGGTCGTGCCAGGCGTCGCTCCACAGGCTCGCCGGCCTGTCCGCCTTCTTGCGGCGCCTGCCGCCGCCGGGGGACGACTCGACGGGCTGCTTCTCCGTGGTCAGGGTCCGGGTCTCGGAGGCCGCTGGATCGGCCTGGGGGATGTCACTCATAGCGGATCCTCGGGTCGAGCACTGCGTACATCAGGTCGACGGCCAGGTTGGCGACGATGTAGACCAACACCAGGATGGTCACGATTCCTACGACGATGGGTTGTTCTCGTAGGTAGACGCCGTCGTAGAGCTGCTTGCCGATCCCCGGCAGGTTGAAGATCGTCTCGGTGATGACCGCACCGCCCATCAGGTTGCCGAGGTCGGCGCCCAGGTAGGTGACCAGGGGGATCAGCGCGTTGCGCAGGCCGTGCCTGCCGATGACCCTCCGCCGGGACAGGCCCTTGGCGATCGCCGTGCGGATGTAGTCGGATCTCAGCGTCTCCACCAGGCTCGTTCTCGTCAGCCGGGTGAGGTACGCGATCGACACGCCCGCCAGCACGAACCCGGGCAGCAGGTACGACTTCAGGCCCTGCGTGGCGCCCGCGATGGGGAAGATCTCCGTGCCGGTCACCTGCTTGAGCCAGACGCCCAGCCAGAGCTGGAGCACGAAGCCGCTGACCAGGGTGGGGATGGAGATCAGCAGCAGCGTGGACGCCAGGATCGCGGTGTCGGTCGCCCTGCCGCGGCGCAGCGCCGCCCACAGGCCGAGGACGACGCCGATGATGGCCTCGAGGGTCAGCGCGACCAGCGCGAGGTTCAGCGTGACCTGGAGCTTGCCCGCGAGGAGCTGGGTCACCGGGACGCCGGCGAAGGTCTTGCCGAAGTCCCCGCGGAAGATGATGCCGCTGATGTAGTACCAGTACTGGACCAGCAGCGGATCGTTGAGGTGGTACTGGTCGCGGATGATCGCGACGATGTTGGGGTCCTGCCTCTTCTCACCGGCCAGCGCGGCGACAGGGTCACCGGGCAGCGCGAAGACGATGGCGAAGATGAACAGGGTGGCGCCGAGCAGGACTGGCACTGCCTGGATCAGGCGCCTGATGATGTAACGGCCCATTCAAGCCTCCCGTACATGCCGGAAGGCAGTGCCTGGATCCATGGGGTGAAACGGCCAGGCGACTGCCTTCTTGGCGCTCTCGAGGGGCGGGCTCGCCACGCGTGCCCGCCCCCGGGAACAAGTGTCAGGCCTTCTCGACGTCAGCCCACTCAACCTGGTTGAGCAGGTTGATCTTGACGTTCTTGACCTTGGTCGAGTATCCCGAGTTGTTCCGGTAGAAGTACACCGGGATGTACGGCATCTCCTTGATGAGGATGTCGTCCGCCTGCTGGTAGATCTTCAGGCCCTCTTCGGGGGTGGCGGCCTGGTCGCCCTTGGCGACCGTCTCGTCGAACTCCTTGTTGGAGTAGCCCGCGTAGTTGGAGCCCGTCTTGATGGCGCCGGTCGAGAAGATCGGCGACAGGTAGTTCTCGGCCGACGGGTAGTCGATCGCCCAGCCCATCCGGAACATGCCCTTGTACTTCTTGGCGTCCAGGTCGTCCAGGATGTTGGCGAACTTCTCGAACGGCTTGACCGTCACCTCGACGCCGAGGTTGGCGCGGAGGTTGTTGGCGACGGCCTCGATCCACTCCTTGTGACCACCGTCGGCGTTGTAGCCGAGCTCCAGCTTGGCCGGGCCCTTGGCGGCGGCGTACTGCTCCTTGGCCTTGCCCGGGTCGTAGGCGCAGGCCGTGCAGGCGCCCTGGCGGTAGCCGTCGATGGCCGGGTTGATGAAGTCGTCGGCCGGCGAACGGGTGCCGGAGAAGACCGTCTCGGCGATGGTCTTCCGGTCGATGGCCATCGAGATGGCCTCGCGGACCTTGACGTCCTTGTACTCGTCGTTGTACTGCAGGGGGAAGCCGATGTAGCCGATACCGGCGTCCGGCTGGTCCTGGTAGCGGTCCCCGAGCGCGGTCTTGGCGCTGGCGATCGCCGACGCGGGCAGCGAGTCGTGGATGTCGACGTTGTCGGCCTGCAGGTCGTTGTAGGCCGTCTCCGAGCTGTTGTAGAGCTTGAACTGGAGCTTGGTCCAGCCGTTCGGCTTCTTGCCCGGGAACTTGTCGTACACCGACAGGTCGATGCTCTGGTCAGTGCCCTTCTTGTAGGGCTTGTCCAGCTTGAACAGGCCCTGGCCGATCGGCTTCTCGCCGAACTCCGCCGTCACCTTGCCGTCGGGGCCGAAGGCCGCCTTGGGCAGCGGGTAGAACGCGGTGTAGCCGAGCATGGTCTTGAACTGGGAGAACGGCGCGGTCAGCGTGACCTCGAGGGTGGTGTCGTCCACCGCCTTGAGGCCCTTCATCTCCTTGGTGGTGACCTGCTTGCCCTCGCCCGGGTTGAGGTCGGCGTAGCCGTCGACACGGCCGAAGAAGTAGCCGGCGCCCTGCGCGTTGTCCTGGTTCGCTGCGTAGTTCCAGGCGTCAACGTAGTTCTGCGCGATCACGGGCTCGCCGTTGTGCCAGGTGTAGCCCGGCTTGAGCTTGATCGTCCAGACCTTGTTGTCCTGAGTCTCGATCGACTCCGCGGCGCCCATGACGACCTGCTTGTTCTCGTCATAGTTCACCAGCGGCTCGAAGACCGCCGCGAGCGCCTCGGCGCCCTCGGACTCAGTGGTGTTCGAAGGGACCAGCAGGTTCTGCGGCTCGCCGAGCTCCATGCGGACCGGCGTGTCCCCGCTCGATCCGGAGGTGCCGGTCGAGGTGCCGCCGCCGCCACCACACGCGGCAACCGCGAGGGCCAGCAGCGCGGTACCGGCGACGATCTGTGCGCCCTTAGTAACACGCATGGTAAGAAGATTCCTCCCTCTACAGGTGGGCGTTAGCGCTGAGCTGCGATGATCGTGAGCAGCCTGACGGGGGGTTCGGTAATCCCCCGGGTTTGGCTGACATGGTCAAACCAGCCGACGCCCTGCCAGTCGATCGCGACTATCCCTCACTACGTGCCACCAGCGAGTCTCTGGCGCGTTGCAGTTCGGTCACACGTGCGCCAATCCAGCGTCACACTCATACGGCTCAGAGGACCTAGAAGCTCTCATAACCGTCAGATGACCATACGTTTGGACACGGACAGTCGAGCAAAAATACCTCTTACCGAAATGTGCTCGCGCCCTTGCCGGGCACGCACCGTGTCACTGGGCTACGGTTGTTGCCGTCTTGACGGCGCCTTGGAACCGGGCGCTCCAGGACTCCGTCCAACTGTCTGCCGCGCACCCGCGCGGGAGCACCTCACCGACCCGGATCCAATAGAGTCCTTGCCATGAGTCAGCCGGAATCCGCTGTCGCGGACGCCCAGGCGGGCGGCCGGAGCGGGCAGGAGCCGCTGGCCAAGCTCGCCGCGAGATACGGGCTTCGCCGTGCCATCGCACGACCGAGGTTTCCTGTCTACGTGCGCCAGCTCTGGGAGCGGCGGCACTTCATCCTGACGTACGCGTCCTCGCGCAACGTCTCGAAGTACTCCAGCTCGGCCCTCGGCCAGTTGTGGCAGGTCCTGACTCCGCTGCTCAACGCCGGCATCTACTACGTGATGTTCGGCATCATCCTCGGCGGCAAGGGCGGCATCCACAACTACCCCGCGTTCCTCCTGACGGGGATGTTCGTCTTCACCTACACGCAGCGGACCGTCACCGCGGGCGCCAAGTCGATCTCCGGCAACCTGTCGATGATCCGCGCGCTGCACTTCCCGCGCGCCTCCCTGCCGCTGGCGTACACGATCCAGGAGCTGCAGCAGCTCGCCATCTCCATGGGCGTGCTGGTGGTGATCATCCTCATCACGCAGGAGCCCATCGCGCTGTCCTGGCTGTTGGTGCCCGTCGTGCTGCTCCTCCAGACGATGTTCAACGTCGGCGCCGGGCTGGTGATGGCCCGCCTGGGCGCCTCCATGCGCGACCTCAACCAGCTCCTGCCCTTCATCACCCGCACCTGGCTGTACGCCTCGGGCGTCTTCTTCTCCATCCAGGCCAAGGTCGTGGGCAGTGCACACCTGCCTCAGTGGGTGGCCGACGTGATGTACTACGCCAACCCGGCCGCCTCCTACATCGAGGCCATGCGCGACCTGCTCATCACCAGCGAGGGCGGGCACAATCCTCCGGATGCGGTGTGGATATCCTGCGTATTCTGGGCGGTGTTCGCCCTCTGCTTCGGCTTCTGGTACTTCTGGCGTGCCGAGGAGAGGTACGGGCGTGGCTGAACTGACCGAGGAGCTGTCACTGGTGAAGGCCGAGGAGCCCGCCGTCGCCGCCGGCAAGGACGGCAAGGCGAAGCCGCAGCCCAAGCCGGCCACGCCGGTCAGCAAGCCGCCTCTCGACGTTCCCACCGGCACGCCCACCGTCATCGTCGACGACCTGCACATCATCTACCGCGTCTACGGCGCGGCCACCGACGTCGAGAAGGGCAACGCGGTCAACGCCCTCACGCGTCTCCTGAAGCGCCAGGGCAGGCCGCAGATGAAGGAGGTCCACGCCGTCAAGGGCGTCTCCTTCGTGGCCTACCACGGCGACGCCATCGGCATCGTGGGACGCAACGGGTCGGGCAAGTCCACGCTGCTGCGCGCGATCGCCGGCCTCCTGCCGCCCCACTCGGGCGCCGTCTACACCGACGGGCAGCCCTCGCTCCTCGGCGTCAACGCCGCGCTCATGCGCGAGCTCACCGGCGAGCGCAACATCGTGCTCGGCTGCTACGCCATGGGCATGACGCCGGCCGAGGTCAAGGAGAAGTACCAGGAGATCGTGGACTTCTCCGGCATCGACGAGTTCGTCCAGCTGCCGATGTCCACCTACTCCTCCGGCATGGGGGCCCGCCTGCGCTTCGCCATCTCCTCGGCCAAGACCCACGACGTGCTGCTCATCGACGAGGCGCTGGCCACCGGCGACCGCGAGTTCCGCAAGAAGAGCGAGCAGCGCATCCGGCAGATCCGCGAGGAGGCCGGCACGGTCTTCCTCGTCGCCCATGACCTGCGGGTCATCGAGGAGACCTGCAACCGGGTCATCTGGCTGCACAAGGGCAAGATCAAGATGGACGGCGACCCGAAGGAAGTGCTCGCCGCCTACAACAAGGGCTGATCCACCCGAGCCTCCAGCCGCCGGCGCGTACGACACGCCCGGCGGCTTCCTCATGGGACGACTTCGCGCGCGGCCCCTGCGACACGAGGGGTCAATGCCTGACACCGTGGCGCACGGTCCGGTATGATTCGAACGTTGTTTCGATACGGCGAGGCGCGGATGGAAGGGAACGGGGGCGCGATGGGAGAGCTTTCGGCCGCGATCGACCACCTGGCCATCGAGGACGTGTCGGAGATCCCGAGGATGGAGCTGGCCCAGCAGCTCCTCGACCTGCACTGGCAGATGGCCCGGCTCCAGGCCCAGATCGCCCGGCGCACCGGCGTACGCGTCTGACGCCGCCGGAGCGGGTCCGGGCAGGTCGGGTCCGGGCAGGTCGGGTCCCGGCAGGTCGGGCCCGGTCGGGTCCGGGCAGGTCGGGTCCGGTCGGGTCCGGGCAGGTCGGGTCCGGACATGGGAGTGCCGCCGGTCCCTGGTCGAGGGACCGGCGGCGGGCTGCGCCTCTCACCGTGGGTCGCCGCCCTGCAGTGGCGGCTCGGCAGGTGAGGCGTGACTCGGGCTCGGGCGCGTCCGCCCGGCCCGCGCCGTCCCACCGGTCCGGGAGGCGGGCCGTCCGAGCGCCGGCACCAAGGCGCTCGTCATCCCTCCCCCGGTCCGCCGGCGGACACGGCGGGCAGCGGCCTTTCTGGTCAGTTCAGCCGCTCTGGTCAGGTCAGCCGCGTACCCGGCACCACCCCGCCCGAGGCGAGGCCACGTGACAGCGGGGTGCCGGACACCACGGCGCCCGGAGTCACCCCCTGAGCCAGCGGTCCGCTGGGGACGACGACACGGGACAGGGCGCCGCTCCCGGCCACACCGCTCGGACTGACACCCCGCGAGAGGGCACCGTTCGACACGACCCCGTTCGACACGACACCGTTCGTCAGGGCGCGCCCCGGGCCGCTGGAGAGCGCGCCGCCCGGCACCGCACCACTGGAGGTGACGCCTCGGGCGAGCGTGCCGTTCCGGGCCACGCCCTGAGTCACGCCCCTTGCCAGCGGGACGCTCGGCGCCACCCCGTTCGGCGTCACACGGCTCGGGGCGACGCCCCTGGACAGGGCGCCCCTCAGCGTGTCACCGGCCGGGAGGTCCGTGGTCGGGGAGCCGGTCGTGGCCGGGGAGCCGGTCGTGGCCGGGGCCGGCCGGCGCGGCCGGACGTACCGCCGCTGCCAGTTCTCCCGGCCGCGCCGGCCCGTGCGGGCCGTCCTCGGCGAGGAGCCGTCGTCGTCCCGGGCGGTGGCCTGGGTGGTCCTCGTCCCGCCCCGGCGGCCGGTCGCGGAGCCGCCTCCCGACGTCCCTCCGCGGGAGGCCGCCGAGGGCGAGCCACGGTGCCCGGGCACCGTCGGACGCGGCGTCCGGTCCCCCGGCACCTCGACGCGGGGCACAGCACCGGTGACGGGGCCGGGCACAGCACCGGTGACGGGGCCGGGCACGGCGCCGGACACCGTACCGGGCGCGTCGGCGTCCAGTGTGCGGGCACCGGGCACCGCGCCCAGGCTCGTACCGTCCAGGGTCCCCCGGCCGGCCGTCCCGCCGTCCAGCACCCTGCCGTCCGGCGTCCTGTCGTCCAGCGTTCCGGCGGCCGTCGAGGTCACGTCCGGTGCGCCGGGCCCCGTCGTGAGCGGCCTGGCGGAGCGTTCCACCTGCGCATGGGCCGGCGGAACGGTGAGGGCCGCCGCCAGCCCGAGTGACGCGACGGCGACAGCCGCCTTGACTACACGATTCATGATTGCCTTCCCGGCTCGTGATCGATCGCTCTCGAATGCGGAGGAAACGCGAATCGAAAACCCCCCGAAAGCCGAGACGAACACGCTGTGGGCACCA
This sequence comes from Nonomuraea sp. NPDC005501, assembly GCF_040605905.1. NCBI lineage: Bacteria > Bacillati > Actinomycetota > Actinomycetes > Streptosporangiales > Streptosporangiaceae > Nonomuraea > Nonomuraea sp. NPDC005501. The sequence goes on from NZ_JBEXDT010000096.1 coordinate 20,518, forward strand.
CACGCGGCGCGCCGCCCGGCTGAGCTACCGACGTAGTTGTACCACCACGGCCGTCGGCTCGCGGGCCAGGTCAACAGCCCTTCAAGAGGCTCGGGAGAGCCCCGGCAAGGCCGTCGAGCGGCAGGGAGAACGGGCGACATCTCGGGATATGGGGAGGGCGGATTCCCGGGCATAGGCCGCCCGCTCCCCGAGCACGCCGACGGCCCGCGAACGACCGCCGGTAAGGACGAAAGCCGCGGGCCGGGCGCACAGATTTTCCGCTAGCCGGATGCTCGCTTGACCGCTCGGGCCGGGCGGGGCTCACCCGGCGGCCGCAACGCCCCCGGAGTCACCCCGGGGCCGGCTCAGACGGCCAGCAGAGCCTCCTCCACAGCGGGCTCGAACGGGAACCGGTCGGCGAAGGCCGGGCGCAGATCGGTCAGCCACACCGCCGTCGGGTCGTACCGGGCGAAGAACGGCCGCCCGACCAGCGACGGGTCGCGGGCCTGGATGAAGTGCAGCACGAAGACCCGCTCGCCGGCGATCTCCGTGACCCCGTCGACGCACACCTTGCCCGGCGTGGCCGACATGGAGGGCCCCCGCACCGTACGGCAGAGCCCGGAGACCGACGCGTACGCGTCCCTGAAGATCTCGTGGGCCCGGGCCAGCGGCACCGCGAAGTAGTCCTGCGGCCCCGTGTCGCGCTCGACGAACATGTAGTACGGGATCATGCCCATGCGCAGCTGCCTGCGCCACATGCCCGACCAGAGCGCGGGGTCGTCGTTGATGGAGCGGATCAGCGGCGCCTGCGTCCGGATGGTCGCGCCGGTACCGAGGATGTTCCGGACCGCCGCCTCGACGAGTGGTGGCTCCAGCTCGCGGGGGTGGGTGAAGTGGGCCATGAAGGCGAGGTTCTTGCCGGCGGCGACCACCTTCTCGAACAGCTCCAGCGTGGAGCCGGCGTCCGGGTCCGTGGTGAAGCGCTGCGGCCAGTACGCGAGCGACTTCGTGCCGATCCGTACTGATTCGAGCTGCTCCAGATCGAGGAGCGGCTCCAGGTAGCGCTTGAGCACCGGCTCGCCCATGATCATGGCGTCGCCGCCGGTGATCAGCACGCTGGTGACCTCGGGGTGCCGGCGGATGTAACGGACCATCTGCTCGATGTCGTCGGAGGCGAACTTGAGGTCGGCGTCGCCGACGAACTGCGCCCACCGGAAGCAGTAGGTGCAGTAGGCGTGGCAGGTCTGTCCCTGCTTGGGGAAGATCAGGACGGTCTCGGGGTACTTGTGCTGGAGTCCCGGGACCGGCTCGTTCTCCAGCCGGGGCACGTTGAGCTCCATCTGCCCGGCCGGGTGCGGGTTGAGCCGGGCGCGGATCCGGTTGGCCTCCGCGTTGATCTCGGCGGCGGGCGCCTCCGCCTTCAGCAGGTCGGCCAGCCGGGCGACGTCCGGGGCGGGCAGCATGTCCGCCTGCGGGAAGACCAGCTTGTACATGGGGTCGTCGGGCGCGGCCGACCAGTCGATGAGCTCGTCGACGACGTACGCGTTGGTGCGGAACGGGAGCACCGTGGCGACGGCCCGCACCCTCAGCCGTTCCTCGTCGTCGAGCCCTGCCCGGAGCAGGAGGTCGTTCAGATGCTTGGACGTGTAAGCCCGGAAGCGTCGTGTGCCTGCCTGGTTCAAGATCACTAAGCGTTTCCCCTCTTTTTTGTTCGATCGCCGGTAAACCTCAAGCCCCTGTCGCGCGTCTGTGGCCTTTATATCCGGACGTTGCAAACCCGGGATTCGGTTCCGCCGAGTCGCTGGGAGATTTCAAAAGAGCATCTCGCGACATATCGCGTTTATGGCTACACTGACGACGTGACCCACGATCCCGCGCTGCGCGCCTCCGACACCGACCGCGACCGCGTGGCCGCCGTGCTGGGCGAGGCGCTCGCCACCGGCCGGCTCACCAGCGTCGAGCACGCGGACCGACTCGAAGCCGCCTACACGGCCAAGACCGTCGGTGAGCTCGTCCCTCTCACCGGGGACCTGCCGGACGTGACCGCCTCCCGCCCGCCGGAGGCCGTGGAGCAGCAGACGATCCGCTCCACGTTCAGCAAGATCATCAGGAAGGGTCGCTGGATCGCCTCGCGGCACACCAGACTGGTGGCGAACTTCGGCGCGATGATCATCGACCTGTCCGACGCCGTGCTCCCCGGCCGCGAGGTCACACTCGAGTGCGACGCCCGTTTCTCCAAGCTCATCGTGCGCGTCCCCGACAACGCCCACGTCATCGACGAGGGCAGCTCCACGTTCGGCAAGCGCAACGTGTCGGGCGGCTCGGACGGCGACGGCCCGCTCATCCGGATCACCGGCGCGTCGATGTTCTCGAAGGTGATCGTGTCCCGCGGCGTCGCCGACTGGAACCTGCGCTGACCCCGTCCTCTCCCGGCGGATCGGCCACCGGGACCACCGGCTAGCCTGGCAAGCGTCCCGCCTGCGACCGCGGGTTCGCCGAGCCCGCCTTCGGCGAGCCTCACGGCGGGCACGCACGCCGTACGAGGTGACCCAGTGTCCGACAGCAAGCCGATCGCGCTCGACGCCATGGGCGGCGACCACGCCCCCCACGAGATCGTCGCGGGAGCGGTGCACGCCGTGCGCGAGCGCGGGCTGGAGGTCGTGCTGGTCGGACCGCCGCGCATCCTGTACGAGGCCCTCGCCGACCACGACGCCACCAAGGAGATCCCCATCGTGCGGGCCGAGGAGGTCCTCGCGATGGACGAGGGCGCGCTGGCCAGCCTGCGCCGCCCCCGTTCGAGCATCGCGATCGCCTGCCACCTCGTACGGCGGGGCGACGCGTCCGCCGTGGTGTCCGCGGGCTCGACCGGCGGCATCGTGGCCACCGGCCGGCTGCGCCTCAAGCCCCAGCAGGGCGTCCTGCGGCCCGCCATCGCCGTCGCCCTGCCCACCCGGCCGCACCCCACGCTGCTCGTCGACGCCGGGGCCAACTCCGACGCCAAGCCGGAGATGCTGGTGCAGTTCGCCCACCTCGGCACGGCCTACGCGGAGCTGGCCCACGGCATCGCCCAGCCGAAGGTCGGCCTGCTGACCATCGGCGCCGAGGCCGAGAAGGGCAACAAGCTCGTCAAGCGCGCCCACGAGCTGCTCCAGAGCGCCCCCGGCCTGCACTTCACCGGCAACATCGAGGGCCACGACCTGCTCACGGGCGCCGTCGACGTGATCACCGCCGACGGCTTCACCGGCAACGTCGCGCTCAAGACCATGGAGGGCACCGTCCGCTACGCCTTCCACCAGCTCGGCGAGGCCATCGGCGAGAGCCCGGCGGCCCGGCTGGGCGCGTTCCTGCAGCGCTCCCGCATCCGCGACCTGCGGCAGCGCCTCGACGCCGAGGCCCACGGCGGCGCCGTCCTGCTCGGCCTCAACGGCACCGTGGTCATCGCGCACGGCTCGTCCAGGTCACAGGGCATCAGCGCGGCCTGCGAGCTCGCAGCGGAGCTGTCGGCCGGTGGCATCGTGCACCGTGTGGGCGAGCGGATCGCCATCGCTCCGCGATCACACCGGCTCTGGTGAACCCGTAGTCTTTGGCGCGTCCGCACGATCGGCGGACACGAACGGGGGAACGCGTGCGAGGGCTCACCGCGGCACAGGCCGCCCAGGCGAAGCGGAACATCGTCCCGCGCCGGTCGAGCCGGTCCTTCGGCGCCATCATCAGGGCCAACGTCCTCACGCTGTTCAACTTCGTCATCGGCGTCCTGTGGGCGCTCATCCTGATCTTCGGGCAATGGCAGGACGGCCTGTTCGGCCTGGTCATCGTGGCCAACGCGCTGATCGGCATCGTCCAGGAGGTACGCGCCAAGCGCACGCTCGACCGCCTGGCCGTCATCAACGAGGAGCCCGTCAGGGTCCGCCGCGACGGCCGCGACCAGGAGGTCCCCCCACAGGACGTGGTGCTCGGCGACCTCATCCTGCTCGGGTCCGGCGACCGGCTGCTCGTCGACGGCGAGGTCGTCGAGTCCGACGGGCTGGAGATCGACGAGTCCCTGCTGACCGGCGAGGCCGACCCGGTGCACAAGCGGCCCGGCGACCGGGTCCTGTCGGGCAGCTTCGCCGTCGCCGGCTCCGGCGCGTTCGTCGCCACCCACGTCGGCACCGACGCCTACGCGGTACAGCTCGCCGAGGAGGCCAGCAAGTTCCACCTCGCCCACTCCGAACTGCGCCAGGGCGTCGCCAACTTCATCAAGTACATCACCTGGCTGGTCATCCCGATCGGCGCGCTGCTGATCTACAGCCAGCTCCGCAACACCGGCGACTTCGGCACCGCCATCACCGGAGCGGTCGCCGGCATCGTCACCATGATCCCCGAGGGGCTGGTGCTGATGACGTCGATCGCCTTCGCCGTCGGCGTCGTCCGGCTGGGCCGCCGCAGGTGCCTGGTCCAGGAGTTGCCCGCGATCGAGGGCCTGGCCAGGGTCGACGTGCTGTGCCTGGACAAGACCGGCACCCTCACCGCGGGCGGCATGGACCTCGGCGAGGTCCTCCCGATCGGCGACGGGCATCCCGTGGAGGAGGCGCTCGCCGCCCTGGCCAACCTCGACCAGCGGCCCAACGCCACCGCCCAGGCCGTACAGGTGCGCTACCCCGCGACGCCCGGCGGCTGGACGGCCACGGGTTCCGTGCCGTTCTCCTCGGCGCGCAAGTGGAGCGGCGCCGACTTCGGCGAGCGCGGCGCGTGGCTGCTCGGCGCTCCGGACGTGCTGCTCGACGGCGGCGAAGGCTACGAGCGGGCCGCCGCGCTGGCCTCCACCGGCGCCCGGGTCCTCGCCCTCTGCCGCACCCGCGACCTGGCCGCCGCCGAGCGGGGCGACCCGGACGCGGCGGTCGAGTGCGTCGCGCTCGTCACGCTCCAGCAGCGCATCCGCCCCGACGCCCACGAGACCCTGAGCTACTTCGCCCGCCAGGGAGTCACCGTCAAGGTCATCTCGGGCGACAACCCCGAGGCGGTCTCCGCCATCGCCACCGGCCTCGGCATCCCCGACGGCGACCGCGCCGTCGACGCCCGCACCCTGCCGGAGGACGACCCGGACAAGCTCGCCGACATACTCGCGGCCAACGCCGTCTTCGGCCGGGTCACCCCGCGGCAGAAGCGGCTGTTCGTCGGCGCGCTCCAGGCGCGCGGCCACACTGTCGCGATGACCGGCGACGGCGTCAACGACGTGCTCGCGCTCAAGGACGCCGACCTCGGCATCGCGATGGGCGCGGGCAGCCCAGCCACCAAGGCCGTCGCCCAGGTGGTGCTGCTCGACAACGCCTTCGCCACGCTGCCGCACGTCGTCGGCGAGGGCCGCCGGGTGCTGGCCAACATCGAGCGGGTCTCCAACCTCTTCCTCACCAAGACCTTCTACGCGATCGCGCTGTCGCTGGCGACCGGCGTCCTGGGGCTCATGTTCCCGTTCGCCCCCCGGCACTCCACGCTGGTCAACGCGCTGACCATCGGCATCCCGGCGTTCTTCCTGGCCCTGGCGCCCACGCTGGAGCGCTCCCGGCCCGGGTTCGTGCCCCGCGTGCTGCGCTTCGCCGTACCGGCCGGGGTGCTGTGCGCGGCGGCGATGCTGCTGGCGTTCTGGGCCGCGCACAGCGGGACCTCCACCCTGAACGAGGACCGCACGTCCGCGGTGATCACCCTGTTCCTGACGACCTGGTGGGTGCTCGTGCTCATCGCCCGGCCCCTCACCTGGCTGCGGGTGGGCCTGGTCGCCGCCATGGCGGTGCTGTTCGCCGGGGCGCTGTCCATCCCCTTCGTCCGCGAGTTCTTCGCCCTGGCGCCGGGCGACCTGAGCAACGGCCTGACCGCCGTCGGCATCGCCGTGGTGGCCTCCGCGCTGATCACTCTCGCGATCGGCGTCACGGTCAGGCTCGCCGGTACCCTTAGACCATGACCGACCCGCAGATGGTGCTCACCGAGCGCGTCCAGCAGGCGCTGGCCGCGGCGTTCGGCGCCGAGCACGCCGACGCAGACCCGCTGATCCGGCCGTCCCAGTTCGCCGACTTCCAGGCGAACGTCGCGATGAGCCTGGCCAAGCGCCTGCGACGGTCCCCGCGGGAGGTCGCCGAGGCCCTTGCCGCCGAGCTGGCCGACTTCCCCGGCACGGTCGAGGTCAGCGGCCCCGGGTTCCTCAACATCACGCTCGCCGACACGTGGATCGCCGCCGAGGCCGGCCGCATGCTGGAGGACCCGCGCCGCGGCGTCGGCACGGTCACGCCCGCGCAGACCATCGTGATCGACTACTCCGCGCCCAACGCGGCCAAGGAGATGCACGTCGGCCACCTGCGCACCACGATCGTGGGCGACTCGCTGGCCCGCGTCCACGAGCACCTGGGCAACACCGTCATCCGGCAGAACCACCTGGGCGACTGGGGCACGCCGTTCGGCATGCTCATCGAGCACCTGCTCGACATCGGCGAGGAGGCCGCGGTCGCGCAGCTCGAAGCCGGCATGGGCACCGAGTTCTACCAGGCCGCGCGGCAGAAGTTCGACGGCGACGAGTCGTTCAAGACCCGCTCGCGCGCGCGGGTGACCACGCTCCAGTCGGGCGACCCCGACACGCTGCGGCTCTGGCACGTCTTCATGGACGCCACCGTCCGCTACTTCAACAAGGTCTACGGCATGCTCGGCGTCACCCTGACCGACGCCGACATCGCCGGCGAGAGCATGTACAACCCGATGCTCCAGAGGACCTGCGACGACCTGGAGACGGCCGGGGTGGCGGTGCTGAGCGAGGGCGCGCTGTGCCTGTTCCCGCCCGGCTTCACCGGCTCCGACGACAAGCCGCTGCCGCTCATCATCCGCAAGAGCGACGGCGGCTACGGCTACGCCTCCACCGACATGGCGGCCATCCGCTACCGGGTGCACGACCTCAAGGCCGACCGCATCCTCTACGTGGTCGGCGCCGACCAGGCCCTGCACTTCCGCATGGTGTTCGCCGCCGCGCAGCAGGCCGGCTGGCTGCCCGACACCGTCTCGGCCGAGCACGTCCAGATCGGCATGATGCTCGGCAAGGACGGCCGTCGCTTCAAGACCCGCTCCGGCGAGTCGATCAAGCTGATGGACCTGCTCCAGGAGGCCGTGGACCGGGCGTCCGTGGTCATCGCCGACCGCGACTACGACGAGGCGACGCGGGCGGAGATCGCCCGTGCCGTGGGCATGGGCGCGGTCAAGTACGCCGACCTGTCGATCAGCCACGACAGCGAGTACGTCTTCGACTTCGACCGCATGCTCGGCCTCACCGGCAACACGGCGCCCTACCTCCAGTACGCCCAGGCCCGGATCCGGTCGATCTTCCGCAAGGGCGGCGTGGACCCGGCCGACGCCACCGGCCCGATCGTCCTCGGCCACCCGGCCGAGCGGGCGCTGGCGCTCCAGCTCCTCGGGTTCGGGGCGGCCGTGGAGAAGGTGGCCGAGTCGAACGAGCCGCACCGGCTGTGCGCGTTCATCTACGCCACCGCCACCGCCTTCACCACCTTCTTCGAGGAGTGCCCGGTGCTGAAGGAAGGCGTCGACGCCGACACGCGCGCCTCCCGGCTCGCGCTGTGCGCGCTGACCCTGCGCGTTCTGGAGACCGGGCTCGACCTGCTGGGCGTCCCGGTCCCCGAGCGCATGTGACATCCGCCGTGCCGATCGACGTGGGCGCGCCTCCCCAGGGTTGGCGCGCCCCCCGGTTAGGCTTTACGCGGTCATGAACCGAGGCCGAAAATGGGGGAGTTCTCTGCCTTGAGCACGGACCTGACTGCGAGCCCCCAAGCAGCGGAAGAGCTGAGACGTTACGCCGAGGCGCTGCTGGCTCACCTGGCCGCCAACGGCACCGCTCCTCCCACCGCACCCGCCTTCGCCGACATCCCGGGCAACTGGCTGCCACCGGCCGTCCAGGCGCTGGTGGCGATCCTCGCCGGCGAGGACCCGCTGGAGCCGCTGAGCAGGGCCGCCGGCCGCGACCAGCAGCGCACGGCGCTGTTCCTCTGCCTCGCCCTGGCCGTCGCCGGCCACGGCAGCCGCATCCACGCCTCGTGGCTCGGCACCGCCTTCGGCGACCTGTCCATCGAGCAGCCGGTCACCCACGGGCAGCGCTCCCTCTGGCTGGCCGCCGCCCGGGGCGCCTACGGCCCCGCCGGCAAGATCTTCGTGCTACGCAAGCTCGACGCGCTGGCCGTACCCGACCATGCCGACCAACGGCAGTGGGTGCAGGCGCTCGCGCCCGGCGAGCCCGCCGTGGTCGTGCCCGTGTCGCTGGTCGACTTCCCCGAGATGGCGGAGATCCCCGAGCTGGCGCGGCCCGCGCAGGCCGCCGCGCGCCTGGCGCGGCTGCGCGCCCGCTGCACCGAGATCACCTCGGCCCGGCAGGCCGACCACGACGCCGCGACCCCGCTCACCAACAGCGCCGCCAGCCCTGTCACCTCCTGGGCCGAGGACGAGCCGCTGGCCATGCTGCGGTCCCTGATCGGCCTGGGCGGCCCCGCCGGGCCCATGGCGTCGCTGACCACCCACCTGCTCGACGACCTGCGTCCCGGCGCCGACCCGCACCTCACGGCCATCGCGCTGCACGTGGCCGCGCCGGTGCTGCGCGGGGTCGCCGAGGAGCTGGAGGCCGACAGCCGTCTGGAGCCGCCCGACACGGTCACCGTGCCGCTGCTCGGCCACCCCATCGTGCTGCGCCCCGAAGGCGCCGACGCGGCCTCCATGGCCGAGGCGGAGGCCGCCATCGCGGCCGAGGGCACGCTGCCGCGCCGCCGGCCGTGGGAGGTCATCGGTCTGGTGATCGCCGGCGTCGGCTGCGTGCTGGGGGCCCTCGCCATCGGCTGGCCGCTCGTCGTGCTGGGGATGGCCCTGATCGGGCTGGCGGGGTGGCGCCTGTGGCGGCGCCGCGCCGCCATCGCCTCGGACGCCCGATACGTGGCCGCGCGCATCGCCGAGCTCAAGGAGCTCGCCGACGGGGCCGTCTGGGCGTTGCACGCGTACGCCCGCGAGGCGGACGCACGCGCCAAGCAGGCCGCCGACGACTCCGCCGAGCTGACCCGGCTGATCCGTCGCGGCCCGCGCGCTGCCTAGGACGTCTCGATCTCCACGTGCGCCGGCGCGAGCAGGAACACCCGGTCGGCGATGCGCTCGATCCGGCCCTCGCAGCCATAGGCCAGACCGGCCGCGAAGTCGACCATGCGCGTCGCCTCGGGCATCGGCATGCCCGTCACGTCCATGATCACCGTCTGACCGTCACGGAAATGCTGACCGATCATCGGCGCGTCGTTGTACTTGAGCGGCTGGACCATCACGATTCGCGACGGATCGACGGTCGACCGCCACCTTCTGGCCGCCCGCTCCGACGCCGGCATGTACTCCTCTTCGTACTGCTCGTCGTCGTAGTGGTCGTCGTAGTGGTCGACCCCGCCCAGGCCAAGGTAGTTCACCACCTTGCGCACAGCCCCCATCGGCTTGTCCTTTCCTTCAGGAACTCACCGTAATCGGCACGTCCCTACACATTGGACGGTAACCGACGATTCCGCGTTCGCCATGCGACACGCCCACGACCAATTCCATTTTGTACGGCAAGCGGCCAGGTTTCACCCGGATATCTCTCCCCCGTAGGCATCGAGTCATGCGTCCGTTGCCACTGTAGACGCCTTCACCGACACTTCTTTCGTAGGTAATCCTGCCGCAGACCACCGTCCAGAGTCAGCCGCTCCCGGCGCATGGACGCAGGCAGCGGAGCCTCACCTGTCTTAGATGTCCCCGTGTGCCGATTGGTTCAGGTGGTTCTCGACCTCGGTCCAGACGCCCCAACGCTATTCGCACGGCACGGGCCGCAGAGGGGGCGAATTCAGCACGGCAGACGGAACGCCCACCGCGAAACGCACGACCGGTTTCATGATCACAATGGATTTTCCGGACCAGGAAGTGAGAAGGCCCACAGTTCCGTCCGGACGGGAAAAAGCACTCCGCAGCGCCCCTGCCGGGGTGCACGCGAGCAATCCCGACCTCCCCGCCGAACCATCCCCGCACGCCACGATCCAGCCGTTCACCGGCCGAGTGCTCACCCTGGTGAAGGGGGGAAACCACCCCTCGGACCCCCGTACCGCTCCCGCCCTTCGGCTCGGGCCGGGACTCACGGAGCGTCACGTCCCGCAGGAGCCCACACCGCGTGCCGGGACGGCCGTGGACCGAGTCCACCGGGCCGGTCACGCAGTGACGGTCCTGTCGGGGGAGCTCCATATCTAGTACGTCGTTCCCCTGTTTCCTCAGCCGTACACCTGTGAATCTGGACCCCCTCTGTCGCTGTGGGCTCTCGGGCCCTCACTCATCCAGACGAGCCGCCGGCCCACCGAAGTTCCCGCTCGAACTTCACGGCTGCCCCGGACATCTCAGAAGTGTGACGCTCACAGGCGCGCCCAGCCGGCCCACCGTCCGACGTAGCCGCCCGCCGGAACACGGTGACCCCGACGGCGGCAACCCCGACCGCGGCGGCCCCGGCGGCAACGGTCCGAGAGCCGGCGCCCGCCAGGACGGCGGCCCCCAAGACGAATCACCCCGGAACGACGCACCCCGAGACGACACACCCGGAGACCGCAGACCCGGAGACCGCAGACCCGGAGACCGCAGACCCGGAGACCGCAGACCCGGAGACCGCAGACCCGGAGACCGCAGACCCGGAGACCGCAGACCCGG
>NZ_JBEXDT010000096.1:31307-34631 GCF_040605905.1 Nonomuraea sp. NPDC005501
GGAGACGACGGCCACAGAGACGGCAGACCCATAGGAGACCCACTCAGTGGGGACCCACTCGGCGCGGACCGGCTCAGTAGGGGCGGACTCACAGGGGACCGACTCGGAGAGGGCGTCCCCAGAGAGGGCGAAGCCGGACGGAACCGTCTCCGAGCGGGCGGACTCGGAGGGGCCGGCCCCAGAGGCAGCGCACTCGAACTCGCGATGTTCCGAGGTGGGTGGTCCTGGCGGTGCGGATGACAAGCGAGCCGGGAAGCCTCCTGCGGAGGAGCCTCACACCACTCCGGTCACGAAGAGTCGTACAGGTCGGGCTGCTGCTGGGCGGCGGCGCGGCGATGGCCTCCGCCGCCGTCGCCCTGGCCCTCGTTCTCACGTCGGGCACGATGACCCCCACCGCCCCGCCGACCATCCCGCCCCACGCCCCCGCCGTGGACGAGCACCGGGCAACCGCCCGAAAACTGCTCGGGCTACGCCTCGACTGGGCCGCCCGTACGGGCAGGCTCGCGAAGGAGCTCGGCCGCAGCGGTCTCGACCGCTGCCGGCGCGGCAACGACGATGCGAAGAACGAAGAGGACTTCGCCGCCATCTGCGTCCTCAGCCTCTATCGCGCCTACACCTGGAACGGTGACGTCGACACGCTCCTCGCCCGCTTCAGGCGCTGCCCTGAGGCCGTGGAGAAGCGTGCCGAGCTACGGGAGTCCCGCACCCGCGCCGATCGCGCACTCGACGTCGACAAGGTCACCATGCTCGTCTGCGACGGCGTCACCATGGAGTTCGCCACCGCACGCACCGAAGCCTCCTCCGACCTGATGGACATGCCCGGGGCCGGCTTCTTCGACGAGGACGGCGGCATGTACGAGCCGTACCACTGGGCGCCGGAGGGCACACCGTGGCTGGCCGAGTGGCTGAAGCTCCGCCAGGACGGCCGCTTACTCGTCGCCCTGGGGGTGTCGGAGGAGTATTCGGTACTGGCCGACCGGTGAGGCACGGCCTATGGGGCCGGCAACCGCCCCCGAGCCGCGCGACCCGCCACCGCCACGTCCTCACGAGCCGACCTCCCGCCCTGCACAGGAACGTCCGGTACGACCCCGCAGCGGGCCGAAACAGGCCCCTCCCACACCCGCACGGCGCAACCACACGCGGCAGCGGGGCCTGGCAGCACGCGGGTGCTGGTCTCCGTCATGCCCGTGCTCGGTCATGCCCGTGCCTGAGATCGTCTCCCTTGCCCACGAACCCGGCCATCGCATCGAAGTTCGCGGCCCCAGGCACCAGGGACAGGAGCGGACCCCCTGGGCCGCGCGGACACGTCGACGGTGTGCCGCACATACTCGAGGTCACATCGTTCCGGAACGGTGTCCCGCACCATGACTCAGTCGTGGGAGATGAGCATGAGCTGCCGCCACAGCAGCACCACGAACACCGCCGAACCAGCGAAGGCGAACCAGAACGGCGCCGCGACACCGAAGCGGGTGGCCAGGACGCCGCCGATCAGCGAGCCGACCACCAGACCGGCGTAGACGCAGATGCTGTTGACGCTGCCCACCCGGCCCTGGAGTTCGTGCGGGACCGCGCGCTGGCGGACGGTTACCGAGGTCGTACCCCATATGAAGGCGTGCGCGCCGAAGGCCAGGAAGATGCCCCCGGCGACCCACGGCGAATGGGTCAGCGCCAGGCCCAGGTGAGTGAAGGTTTCGATGACGAGCCCGATCCGCATCAGGGCGCCGAGGCTGACCCTGCGGGTGATGGCCCCGTACAGGCCGGTGCCGATCAGACCGCCGATCCCGCCGATGGTGGTCATCAGGCCGAAGCCCATGGCGCCGAGGCCGAGCTGTTGCTGGGTGTAGAGGACGAGAACCGACCAGGCCGCGCCGAACGTGAAATTGAAGATCAGGATCGTCAGCGCGAGCGTGCGCACTGCCGCGTGCCGGATGGTCCAGCTGAACCCGGCGATGAGTTCCCGTACGGTGTCGGGCTTGGGATCGTCGGTCTGCCTGCCGTGCGGGGGCAACGTGATCCGGGAGACCAGGACGATTCCCGCCACCACCATGAGCAGCTGGCCCGCGAACGGCCAGGTGAAGCCCAGACCGAACAGCGCCGCGCCGATCGGCGGTCCGGCGAGCTGATTGAGCGTGATGAATCCCGTGCCGAGGCGGGCGTTGGCGATGACGAGATCGTCCTTGCCGACCATCATGGGCGTCAGCGTGGCCGTCGCGTTGTCGGCGAACACCTCGGCGATGGACCGGAGCGTGAGCGCCACCAGGGCCGTCGCCACGGTCACTGTGCCGGTCACCGTGAGCGCGACGAGCGCCGCCAGCACCACGGCCCGCATGGCGTTCGCGACGAGCACGATCCTGCGCCGGTTGTACCGATCCGACAGCACGCCCGCATACAGGCTGAACAGCAGCGGCGGCGCCCAGCTCACCAGTGCCGACAGAGAGATCATCAGCGGATCGCGGGTCAACGTCGCGATCAGCAGCGGGCCCGCGGCGGCCGCGACCCCGTCCCCGAGATTCGTCAGCCAGCTCGCTGCCAGCAACCGCCGGAAGCCTGTCCCGAGCCGGGCAGGCAAGACTCGATCCACCATTGTGACCACGAGCGCAAAACCATACGTTCTGGCGAGCAGCTGCGGCAACGCATTTTCGCGTCTACGCGCCGTCGCGTACGGGTTGCGGCGGAGAGGGTCGCTTGGCTGCGTACGGGTTGCGGCGGAGAGGGTCGCTTGGCTGCGTACGGGTTGCGGCGGAGAGGGTCGCTCGGGTCCATTCACTCCGCGTCAACGGGAGACGGCGCGACGCCGCGTTGACGAGGCACCGGCGCGACGCCGATGCCGGCGCATCGCGTACGTCGGCGCACTGCGGCCAGCACATCGTGTACGCCGGCGCACCGCGTATACCGGCACAACGCAAGAAAGGGCCCCACCCTCCGCCTCCCGAACCATCACTGGCCCGAGAAGCTCCGGGTGGAGCCCTCTCCTATCAAAGATTGTCCGGCGGTGACCTACTCTCCCACACCCTCCCGAGTGCAGTACCATCGGCGCTGGGAAGCTTAACTTCCGGGTTCGGAATGTAACCGGGTGTTTCCTTCCCGCCATAACCGCCGTAACCCTCTGAAACACACAAGCTGCTGCTTGCTGTCTCAGAATTGCCTAGTGGACGCGAGCAAGATCTTCAGTGTGGCGCAGCTCTGGACCCGGCGAAGAGTAACAGAGCGCAGCACACACCAAAGCATGATGCTTTGTGGTCAAGTCCTCGGCCTATTAGTACCGGTCAGCTCCACACGTTACCGTGCTTCCACCTCCGGCCTATCAACCCGGTCGTCTACCGG